>CAMDAL010000096.1 GCA_945888565.1 Devosia equisanguinis
TGCCGATCGACACCTGTCCTTCGGAGAAGGCGTGCTGCACCGAGGTGAAGCCCAGGAGCATGACGATGAGCACGAGGCCGCCGGCGACGGCGGGCTGCGCCACGTCGTTCGACACCTGCCCCGTCACCACCAGCCAGGCGTAGAACAGCCAGGCGATGTAGATGATCCAGGTGGGCACCAGCAGCACGGCGCGATCATAGCCACGCAGCGCCAGCAGCAGGATGAGGAAGAAGCCGGTCAGGCCGAGCAGCGCCAGCACCAGCCGCGCCACGGTCGCCGCGATCGAGGGCTGGAAGAAGGCGAAGCCGAACAGGGCGAGGAACACCACGACCAGCGCGAGCGCAAGATGGATGAACCGCAGGTGCCATCGGTGCAGGTTGAGATAGATGAACAGGAAGCCGAACAGCGTGGTGGCGATGCCCGCCTCGGCTGCGGCGCGCAGCGGCTGCACCGCGCCATTCGAGATGTTGAGCAGCGGACCGAGCACGCCGAAATCCACCAGCAGGTAGGTCAGCACCGCCCATGAGAACGCGGCCGTGGCCGGGAAGATGCCCCTGCCCCGCACCACGAACATGATGGTGAGGAACACCGCCGCCAGCGAAGCGACGCCAAGCACCACGCCGCGGAACAGGGTGAAAGAGTTCACGTAGTCGCGGTAAGCGTCGGGTTTCCACAGGTATAGCTCGGGCAGCGCGCCGCTCGACAGCTCGGCGACAAACGTGACGGTCGCGCCAGGGTCGAGCACCACCTCGAAAACGTCGGCCTCGCGGTCGGTGAGTCGGGTGGGACGTAGCCCCGCAGAGGGCGTGAGCACGCTGATGCGGGCGGCGCCAAGATCGGGCCGGAACACGCCAGAACCGGGAAGCCGGAAAAACGGCGCAACAAGCAGGCGCTCGAGCTGGACGTCGGAATCGTTGCGCAGGGCGAACAGCGCCCAGTTCGGATTGCTGCCGCCGACCGAGGCAAGCACCTCGATGCGCCGGATGATCCCGTCTTCGCCGGGGGCGGTGCTGAGTTGAACCTTGCCGCCTTCCCCAGGGACGATGTCGATCACCCCGGTGAGGTTCACGGCATTGACGTCTTCGGGGGCGGTGCTGACTTCGAAGGCGTTAGCGCCCAGCGACCCGGCCAACACGAACGCAATACACATCGCAAGGTACAGGATGTGTCGCATTAGTTTCGAAGTGGCCTTGCCGCAGTCATGAGTTGGGAACCTTGGTATCGGTGTTTCCACCGGGCGACAAGCTCTACCGGCCATGCCGGCGTCCTGCCTCGTAGCGCTCGCGGGTAAGGCCGAACAACACGTGGTCGGCCCACTTGCCGTCGATCTGCAGATAGTGCTCCGCGAAGCCCTCTTCCCGGAATCCGTTTTTTTCAAGGACGCGGCGCGACGCCATGTTGTCGGGCAGGAAGGCGGCGTGGATGCGGTGCAGGCCCAGCGTGTCGAAGCAGAACGGCACGGCGAGGCCGACGGCTTCGGTCATCAGGCCCTGGCCGGCGTAAGGTTGGCCCATCCAGTAGCCGAGATTGACGAACTGCGCCGCCCGCCGGCGGACGTTCGACAGCGTGATACCGCCGACCAGTTGCTCGGCACCGCCCTCGCGGATGAACAGGAAGAAGCTGTAGTCGGTCCCGCTCCGCGCCTCCTCGCGCCCCCGCTTCAGGCGAGCCGAAAACACCCGCGGACCGAGGTCGGACTCGCTCCAGCGCGGCTCGAACGGCTTGAGGAAATCGCGGCTCAGCCGACGCAGGTCGCGCCATTGGGTGTAGTCGGCTAGGCGCGGCGCTCGCAGTGTAACCCGAGGGCCAATCAGCACCGGGGACTCGTCGCGGGCAAACCAGGTGAGCATCATCGGATGCCGCCGTCCTGTCAGTTCTTCAGCTTCGCGGCAATGTCGCGATAGTCCGGCAGGTTGGCAACGGGGCCGATGCCGGCCAGTGACACCTTGCCCGAATCGAACACCTGCCGTGCCACATCCTTCACCCGGTCGGGCGTGATGCGGTTGATGCGGTCCACCGTCTCCTGCAGCGGAATGGGCCGGCCCCAGAGGATTTGCTGGCGCGCCAGTTGACCGGCGCGCGACGAGGGACTCTCGAGCGACATCAGCAGCCCGGCGCGGATCTGGTTGCGCACCCGGATCACTTCCTCGTCGGAGATCGACTCGGTGGCCTTGCGGAGTTCGTCGAGGATCACCGGCACTAGGTCGGTCACTTCCTCCTCGCCGGTCGAAGCGGCAACGCCGAAAATGCCGCTGTCGGCAAATGCCCAATGGAAGGCGTAGACCGAGTAGCAGAGCCCGCGCTTTTCGCGCACCTCCTGGAACAGCCGCGAGCTCATGCCGCCGCCGAGGATCGAGGCCAGTATCTGCACGGCGTAGAAGCCGTCGGAATTGTAGGCGCGGCCCTCCATCCCCAGCACGATGTGGGCCTGCTCGTGGTCGGAGACGAGCCGTTGCTCGCCGCCGACATAGGCGGCCTTCTCCGGCGGTGGCGCGCCATCGCGGCGCAGGGCATGGAAGCGGTCGTTGGCGATATCGACCAGCGCATCGTGATCGACATTGCCGGCAGCGCACAGCACCATCTGATCGCCGACATAGTTGCGATCCATGTAGGCGCGGATCGCGTCGGGACCGAAGCTCTTCACCGACTCCACCGTGCCGAGGATGGTGCGGCCGATCGCCTGATCCGGGAAGGCGGCCTGCTGGAACAGGTCGAACACATGGTCATCGGGGTTGTCGCGGGCGGCGCCGATCTCCTGGACGATGACCTGTTGCTCGCGCTCGATCTCGTCGCTCTCGAACAGCGAGTTCTGCAGGATGTCGGAGAGGATGTCGCCGGCCAGCGCCACGTCTTCCTTCAGCACGCGGGCGAAGTAGCCGGTGTGTTCCACCGAGGTTGCAGCATTGAGGTCACCGCCGACATTCTCGATGGTCGCGGCGATCTGCAGCGAGTCGCGGGTCCTGGTGCCCTTGAACGCCATATGCTCGAGCATGTGCGAGATGCCGTGCTCGGCCTCGCTCTCGCTGCGGGAGCCGGCCTTCACCCAGATGCCGAGCGAGGCACTCTCGAGATGCGGCATGTCGTCGGTCAGCACGGTCATGCCGTTGTTGAGCGTGGTACTCCTGACCGTCACTTCGGCTCCTCCGACGCGCGGGTGCGCGCCATGATGAAGTTCTCGACTTCACCCTGATCGGTGTCGAGGACCGTGAAACGCTCGGTCCGCTCGTAGAGGTCAGACAACCACGGGGGCAGTGCCGGTTCAATGCCCGAGGCGGCCAGCACCGCGGCCGGGAACTTCGCCGGATGCGCCGTCGCGAGGGTAACGACCGGTGCCGTGCCGCCGGTCAGCGTTCGCGCGACGTTTACGCCGACCGCCGTATGCGGATCGAGCAGGTAGCCCGAGGCCTTGTGCACGGTCGAGATGGTGAAGCTGGTCTCCGCCTCGCCGGTACGACCGGCCGCGAACTGGCGCCGGATCGCCGCCATGCCCTCGTCAGGGATGGAGAAGCCACCCGATTGGCGCAGGCTCGACATCATCGACACCACCGCTTCCGGCCGGCGACCGACCGACTCGAACAGCAGGCGCTCGAAGTTGGACGACACCTGGATATCCATCGACGGGCTCATCGTGGGATGCACGCCCGTCACCTCGTAGCGGCCGGTCTCGATGGTGCGGGCGAGAATGTCGTTGGCGTTGGTCGCAATGGCGAGGGTGCGGATCGGCAGGCCCATCCGGGCGGCGCAGTAACCGGCGAAGATGTCGCCGAAATTCCCGGTCGGGACAGCGAAGATCACCTCGCGGTGCGGCGCGCCGAGCGAGGCGGCGGCGGTGAAGTAGTAGACGATCTGCGCGACGATGCGGCCCCAGTTGATCGAGTTGACGCCTGAGAGCTTCACCTCGTCGCGGAAGCTGCGGTTGGCGAACATGCCCTTCACGAGGTCCTGGCAGTCGTCGAACGTGCCACGCAGCGCGATGTTGTGGACGTTCTGATCCAGCACCGTCGTCATCTGCCGCCGCTGTACCGCTGAGGTCCGGCCTTCGGGGTGCAGGATGAAGATGTCGGTCGATGGCCGGCCGCGGAACGCTTCGATGGCGGCCGAGCCGGTATCGCCCGAGGTGGCACCGACGATGGTGGCACGCGCGTCGCGACGGGCCAGAATCAGGTCCATGACGCGCGCCAGGAACTGCATCGCCACATCCTTGAAAGCGAGCGTCGGGCCGTGGAAAAGTTCGAGCACGAAGTGCCCGGGCTCGAGTTCCACCAGCGGCGCAACCGAAGGGTGCCGGAACGTGGCGTACGCCTCTTCGACGATCCGCTGCAGCTCGTCGTCGGTGATTTCGCCGCCGACGAAGCGCCGGATGATCTGGAACGCCACTTCGGCATAGGGCCGGTTGGCATAGCCGGCGATCTCGGCATGGCTGACCTGGGGCCAGCTCTCGGGGACATAGAGGCCGCCATCGCTGGCGAGGCCGGCCAGGACTGCGTCGGAAAAGCCAAGCACGGCCGCCCCGCCGCGCGTCGATACGAACTGCATTTGTTGGGGGATACCCCGTGCTGGTGTCGCGCGCCTGCTGAGCGTCGCTGGGTTCTGGGTTGAGCCAAGGTAGAGAACCTGCGGCAAAACCGCAAGTTTTGGTCTTCAGGTTCCCGGCTGGGCCGGTGCGGTCCGCTGGCGGCGGACCCAGAAGAACAACAGGAACGGCACCAGCAGCGCAAAGCCGTACCAGGTGATGGCGTAGCCGACGTGGTTGTTGGGGAACTCGATCACCGTCTCCCCGCCCTGCGGCAGGGTGCCCGGCGGCCCGGCCGGCAAGTCGATATAGACCGGCGCCACCGGCTCCGGCAGGTCACCGGCCATGGCGGCCAGCCGCGGCGGATGCCGGACCCACTCGACACGGCGGGTCTGGTCCGGTGCGGGCGTGAAACTGCCAATCTGCTCGGCGTTCCGCGCGATACCGGCGATGGTTACGAGGCCCGTTTCGACCGTCCCACCCTGGGCGAATGCAGCACCCGATGCCTGGGGCACGAAGCCGCGATTGATGAACACGGTGCCGCCGGTGGCGAGGACCATCGGGGTCATCACCCAGTAGCCCGGTCCCGAAAACTGACCCTTCTGGTCCACGAGGCTGGTGAACACCAGCACCGTGTCCTCCGGCCGATAGGTGCCGGTAAGGCTCACGGCGCGAAAGTCGTAGCCACCTGCATCGAACACCTTCCACTCGCCCACTTCCGGGAACAGCTTTGGCGGCTCACCCGAACGCGCCACTACGTTGGCGATCAGGCGCTCCTTCTCACCGAGGCGCTCGAGCTGCCAGGTTCCGAGCATCAGGAACAGCGCCATCAGCGCCAGCATGAAGGCAAGGAACCCCCAGAAGCGGAGGCCGCTGATCGGGTTGTCGCTGGGAACGTCAGCCATCCAGCCGGCCCTCGCCTGAGCGGTTGTGGAACTGCAGCGCTACCATCGTGGCCTTGAGCGGCCGCATCAGGGCCAGAGCCAGGATCACCACGCTGGGTAGCCAGAGCAGCAGGTGGACGAACGGCGGCGGGTGGAACAGCCCGTCCACCACTGCGGCAGCCCCGACGATGACGAAACCGACGATCAGGATGATGAAGACCGCCGGCCCCTCGGTGTGGGCGGCATAGGTCAGGTCGAGCCCGCAGCTTTCGCATCGTGGCACGGTCTTGAGAAAACCAGAGAACAGCGGACCCTCGCCGCAACGCGGGCAGCGGCAGGCGAGCCCGGTGGCGATGGGGGATGGCAGGCGTTCAGGTACGGGGCTGGTCATGGCACGCTTCTAGCACATTGCGGCAAATGGCGGTGGGGTGTTTGGACGCGGGGCCGGAAACGCGAAGGGCGCAGCTCGCGCCGCGCCCCCGGATTGTATCCCTGCCCGCTGGATCAGTGGGCGGTCAGTTGCACGCCCCAGCTGCCCCACACGTAGATGGTGGCAAACAGGAACAGCCAGACCACGTCGACAAAGTGCCAGTACCAGGCGGCGAACTCGAAGCCGAGGTGATGCTCGGGCGTGAAGCTGTCACGCATCGCACGCACCAGGCAAACGATCAGGAAGATGGTGCCGACCACCACGTGGAAACCGTGGAAGCCTGTCGCCATGAAGAAGGTGGCGCCGTAGAGGTTGCCGGTGAACTGGAAGCCGGCTTCCATGTACTCGATAACCTGACAGATCGTGAACAGGACGCCGAGCAGCACCGTGATCGCCAGCCCCCAGACGAGGCCGCGCTTGTCCTTGTGCAGCAGCGCATGATGCGCCCAGGTGACGGTGGTACCCGAGGTCAACAGGATCAGGGTGTTGAACAGCGGCAGGTGCCAGGGGTCGAACAGTTCAACGCCGGTCGGCGGCCAGGTCGTGCCCATGGCGCTGATGCGCGCATACTGCTCGAACGCCTCCTGGTTGAAGAAGCCGTCGAAATAGGCCCAGAACCAGGCCACGAAGAACATCACTTCGGACGCGATGAACAGGATCATGCCGTAGCGATGGTGCATCTGCACCACCGGCGTGTGGTCGCCGGCCTGACCCTCGCGGATCACGTCCGCCCACCAGGCGTAGAACGTGTAGAGCACGCCGACGAAACCGATCAGCATCACCCAGATCGGGGCGATCTCGTGAAACCACAGGATGGCGCCGAGCGCCATCACGAAGGCGGAAACCGAGCCGACGAAAGGCCAGGGGCTGGGATTTACCAGATGATAGTCGTGATGCTTGGCATGCGCAGCCATGTCAGCTTCCCTCGCTCGGAACGGCATAGAATGTATAGGACAGGGTGATGTCTCGAACAGGGTCGAGATTGCGATCGTTGGCAATATCGGGATCAACGAAGAAGGTGACCGGCATCTCGACGGTTTCGCCGGGCTGCAAGGTCTGTTCGGTGAAGCAGAAACACTCGATCTTGTTGAAGTAGAGCCCGGTGGTCTCCGGGGTCACGTTGAAGGTCGCGGTGCCGGTGACCGGCTTGTTCGACATATTGTGGGCGGTGAAGATGATGGTCTCTTCGTTGCCGATCCTGTCGGTGATCGGCCGCGACGGCGTCACCTTCCAGGGCAGCGCCCCATCGACGTTGGAGTCGAAGCGCACCGTCATCTCGCGATCGATGACGCCCTTCAGATTGCCGGTGGCAACCTGGGTCGTGCCACCGAGCCCGGTCACGCGGCAGAGCAGGTCGTAGAGCGGCACAGCGGCATAGGAGGCACCGACCATGAAGGCGACGAAGGCGAGGCAGTAGAGCGCGACCCGCCTGTTGCGCTGCAGCCGCTTCTCGTCGCTCAGCGGGAGGGAAATATCGGTCATCTCAGAGCACCCGGTCGAAAATGTTGGGCCCGAGCTTCACAATGGTGAGCACGTAGAAGATCAGCACGATGGCGCCCAGCACGAGGCCGAGCGCAACCGACCGGCGGCGGCGGCGGGATGCGAACTCGGCGTTGCCTGCCGCCTGCTTGTCGTTGTTCGGTGTGGGCTCAACCATCAGAACCATCCCAGCATGCTCCCGGCGCGATCGACGATGAGCGCGAGAAAGATGACGAACAAGTAGCTCAGCGAATAGGTGAACAGCGACCTGCCCGCCTTGCGCATCGCCTTGTCGTCGGTGGTGCGGAACAGCCGCAATGCGAGCCACAGGAACCCCAGGCCCGTGCCTGCGGCTGCGACCATGTAGATCAACCCGGCAAAGCCGATAAAGCCCGGCACCAGCGTCGTTGCGACCAGCACCACCGAGTAGATCAGGATCTGCCACTTGGTGGCCCGCTCGCCGGCCACGTTGGGCAGCATCGGAATCTTCGCCGCGCCGTAGTCGGACTGCTTGTAGAGCGCCAGCGCCCAGAAATGCGGCGGGGTCCACAGGAAGATGATGAGGAACAGCAGGCAGCTTTCAAGGCTGACCGTGCCGGTCACGGCGGCCCAGCCGACCATCGGCGGGAACGCCCCGGCCGCACCGCCGATGACGATGTTCTGCGGCGTCGAGCGCTTCAGCCACATCGTGTAGATCACGGCGTAAAAGAAGATCGTGAAGGCGAGCAGCCCGGCCGCCAGCCAGTTCGTTGCCAGCCCGAGCAGCATCACCGAGAAGGCGGAGAGGATCAGGCCGAGCGCCAGCGCGTGGTCGCGCTCGATGCGGCCGGCCGGGATCGGGCGATTGATGGTGCGGCTCATCACCGCGTCGATATCGGAATCGTACCACATGTTGAGGGCGCCCGAGCCCCCTGCCCCCAGCGCGATGCAGAGGATGGCAATCGCACCGAGGACGGGGTTTATCCCGCCCGGTGCCAGCAGCAGGCCAATGAAGGCCGTGAAGACCACGAGCGACATGACACGCGGCTTCAACAGGGCGAAGTAGTCCTCGACCCGTGCCCCGCCGGCCAGAGCCGGAACGTCCCTCGATTGATCGACATAAGCCAATTCAGCAGCCTTGGTTTCGCGGGGCCGGGAGGTTTGCAAACTCCGGCCCCGCGCCAGTCTCAGGATCAGTGGTCCGACGACGCGCCGATGCGCGGCAGGGTCTCGAACTGGTGGAACGGCGGCGGCGAGGGCAGCGTCCACTCGAGCGTGGTGGCACCATCGCCCCACGGGTTGGCCGGCGCGATACGCTTCTTACGGCTGGCTTCCCACAGGGTGTAGAGGAAGACGATCAGGCCCACGAAGGTGATGTAGTAGCCGATCGAGGAGACCATGTTCCACAGCGCATACGCATCGGGGTAGTCGATGTAGCGGCGCGGCATGCCGGCCAGCCCGAGGAAGTGCTGCGGGAAGAAGATCAGGTTCACGCCCACGAAGGTGATCCAGAAATGGGCGTTGGCCAGAGTCTCGTTGTACATGATGCCGAACATCTTCGGGTACCAGTAGTACCAGGCCGCGAAGATGGCGAACACGGCGCCGAGCGACAGCACGTAGTGGAAATGGGCCACAACGTAGTAGGTATCGTGCAGCGCGCGGTCGGCACCGGCATTGGCCAGCACCACGCCCGTCACACCGCCGACGGTGAACAGGAAGATGAAGCCGATCGCCCACAGCATCGGGGGGCGGAAGGTGATCGAGCCGCCCCACATGGTGGCGATCCACGAGAAGATCTTCACGCCCGTCGGCACTGCGATGACCATGGTGGCGGCCACGAAGTAGCGCTGCACGTCGAGCGACATGCCGACGGTGTACATGTGGTGCGCCCACACGATGAAGCCGACGGCGCCGATCGCGACCATGGCATACACCATCGCCAGGTAGCCAAAGACCGGCTTGCGCGAGAAGGTCGACACGATGTGGCTGATGATGCCGAAGCCCGGCAGGATCAGGATGTACACCTCGGGGTGACCGAAGAACCAGAACAGGTGCTGGAACAGGACCGGATCACCGCCGCCTTCCGGCGCGAAGAAGGTGGTCCCGAAGTTGCGGTCGGTCAGCAGCATGGTGATACCGCCGGCGAGGACCGGGAGCGACAGCAGCAGCAGGAAGGCCGTGACCAGCACCGACCACGGGAACAGCGGCATCTTGTGCAGGGTCATGCCCGGCGCGCGCATGTTGAAGATGGTGGTGATGAAGTTGATGGCACCGAGGATCGACGAAGCGCCCGCAATGTGCAGCGACAGGATGGCGAAATCCATCGCCGGTCCGGGCTGGCCGGAGGTCGAGAGCGGCGGGTAGATGGTCCAGCCGCCGCCAACGCCATGGGCGCCCGCGGGGCCTTCGAAGAACATCGACAGCACCAGCAGCAGCAAGGCCGGCGGCAGCAGCCAGAACGAGATGTTGTTCATGCGCGGGAAGGCCATGTCCGGCGCACCGATCATCAGCGGCACGAACCAGTTGCCGTAGCCGCCGATCATCGCCGGCATCACCATGAAGAAGATCATGATCAGCGCATGAGCGGTTGTGAACACATTGTACATGTGCTTGCCGGCATCGAGCGCCGACTCCTCCGGCACGCCGTAGACCATGGAGGCTAGACCATGGAAATACTGGATGCCCGGCTCCATCAGCTCGAGGCGCATGGCGCCGGACAGCAGCGCACCAACCACCCCCGCGACGATCGCGAAGATGAGGTACATCGTGCCGATGTCCTTGTGGTTGGTCGAGTAGACGTAACGCCGCCAGCCGGTCGGATGGCCGTGGTCGTGCGCCGCGCTAGGCGCCTGGCCACCATGGGCTTCCAGTGCGTGGATATCGGCCATTTTCGACAGGTCCTCTTATTCTGTTCGGTTGGCGTGCAGCGGGGCCCGCGCCCCGCGCTTCCGTTATCAGGTGATCGGCGGCAGGGTGGCGTTGGCGGCGTCGGCATCGCCGGCCTTGAAGGCCTCGATCCAGGCTGCGTACTGCTCCGCGCTTACGACGCGGACCGCGATCGGCATGAAGGCATGGTCCTTGCCGCACAGCTCGGAACACTGGCCGTAGTAGAGGCCTTCCTTGCGGGCGTTGAACCAGGTCTCGTTCAGCTTGCCCGGCACCGCGTCGATCTTGATGCCGAACGATGGCACCGCGAAAGCGTGGATCACGCCGGTCGGGTCGGCCGTAACCTGCACACGGACCGTGGCATTGACCGGAACGACCAGCTCGTAGTCCACCGCCAGCAGTCGCGGCTGATTGGGCTTGCCGACCGGCTTGCCGTCCTCGCCCGTGGCCAGAATGTAGGAGGTGAGGGTCAGGCCGTCATCGACATACTCGTAGTCCCAGTACCACTGCTGGCCGGTCGCCTTGACGGTGACGGTGGGGGCCGGAACCTCGACTTCGCCGAACGAGAAGATGTTCGAACCGAGATACTTGCGCTCCCCGTCGGGCACGGTGAGCTGATCGGTCAGCACCGAGAAGGACGGGATGGCGATGATGACGAGGATGAGGATCGGCACCACGGTCCACACCACCTCGATGAGCGTGTTGTGCGTGGTGCGCGACGGGGTGGGGTTCGACTTGGCATTGAAGCGCACCATCACGACGATGAGCAGCACCAGCACCAGAACGGCGATAAATACCGTGACCCAGAGCAGCGGACCATCGTGGAACGCCCGGATCGAATCCATGATCGGCGTCACGCTCGGCAGCAGGCCGATTTCGCCGGGAACCGAGTGGCCCAGAACTTCCTGCCCTTCCACCTGCGCCTGGGCGGCGGCGGGCAGCATTGCGAGGGCAAGGGAGCCCAGGGCGCCAATCGAGCTGAAAAGTTTGCCGGTCACCTAATAACCCCTTTGGAATCCCGTCTGGTCCGTTGTCAGCGGCAGCAGGGTTGAGGGACTAGATGCGGCATAGCAAACGCCGCCCCGACTCAACCTCGGAGCGCTTGAAACTTGGAATGTGTCTAAACCACATCGGCCTGCCCAAGGCAATTCAATGCTCTGCGCCTTCATGCGTCAAAACGCGCTGCACCCGGCGATTCGGCCCCGCCTCATGTCCGCCTTTTTCTCCATGCGTTGTCGCGCCGCCACTGACCGGACCCAAGTTGACAAGGCTGGCAGGCTAAAGGACTAAAGTGTGGACGCGTGCCGCGACAGCGGATTCGTCCACCGCACTCGAAGGATCCGACGATTTTGAAGCAGCTCATTCCGGCCGTCGCGCTCGGCTCGATTCTCGGCCTGTTGCTGGGCCTTTCGGCCACGCCGGCGATGGCGCAGGGCGTGGTCAAGGCGCAATATGGCGACTGGCAGATGAGTTGCGACACGCCGCCCGGCGCCAGCTTCGAGCAATGCGCGCTGATCCAGAACGTGACCGCCGAGGACCAGCCCAATGTCGGGCTGTCGGTGATCGTGCTGAAAACCGCCGACAAGCAGGTTCGCCTATTGCGCGTACTTGCACCGCTGGGGGTGCTGCTTCCCAACGGGCTGGGCCTGAACATCGACGACGCCAATATCGGCCGCGTCCCTTTCGTCCGCTGCCTGCCAAACGGCTGCGTGGCCGAGGTGGTGCTTGACGACAAGCTGATCAGCCAGTTGCAGACCAGCCAGAACGCCATCTTCGTGGTGTTCCGCACCCCCGAGGAAGGCGTCGGTATTCCGGTGTCGCTCAACGGATTTGCCGACGGATTCCAGCAACTTCCCTAGCCCGTCCTATTCACACTGACGCGGGGCTATCTCCGATACTGGCCGGGTGAGCCGCGAGCGCGGGTTCGCGCTGCGCCTTTTTCATCGCGGTGTGGGCTGATGTTTTGATCTCCGAGTGGGTTGGGACGAAGGGTTGGCGGTCC
>CAMDAL010000097.1 GCA_945888565.1 Devosia equisanguinis
TCGGCCTGAAACGCCCGTTCGCCGGCTTCTTCGCCGATACCATCTTCCGGCCGCTGCTGATCGTCGCCTGTTTCGCCATCTCCAGCCTTGCCATCGGAGCCGACGCGCGGCTCGGCGAGCTGATCTGGTTGCTGGCGCTCGGCTTTGCCACCATCGCCGCCGTGCAGTACTGGTGGGTCCGACGCGCCGCGCTGGCGCTGCCGCGCGGCCCCGAACTCCAGCCCGGCGAATCCCGGCGCTGGTGGCGCTTCGCGCTGCCCTGGGTGGTGATCGCGTTGGCCACCGACTTCTTCTTCGACATCGACCTGCTGCTGCTGTCAGGCCTGCTCGACCGCGAGACCCTCGCGGTGTTCGGCGTGCTGACGCGGGTGTTCTCGCTCGTCGCCTTCGGCGTGTCCGCCGTCTACGCGGTGACCATGCCCGACATCTTCGAATCGAACGCCGCATCGGACCGCGCTGCTTTCGCCCGGCAGGTCGGCGACGCCAACCTCGTGGCCGCGGCGGTTTCGGCCGGGCTGTTCCTCGCCGTGCTGGCCGGCGGTCCGTTCCTGCTGCTGGTGTTCGGCCCCGAGTTCACCGACGGTGCCCTGGCGCTCGCCGTGCTCTGCCTAGCGCTCTGCGTACGCTCGGTGTTCGGTCCCGCCGCCATGGTGCTGTCGATCCACGACCGGCCCTATGCCACGCTTCCCGCCATCGGGCTGGGGATGGGGGTGCTGGTTGGTGCCAACATCCTGCTGGTGCCGGCACACGGACTGATGGGCGCCGCCGTCGCGGCGCTCGCCGCGCAGACCTTCTGGTCTGCGGCCATGTGGCTCACCGCGCGGCGCCTCGCCGGTGTCGATGTGTCGATCCTGCCGAAGCTGAAGGAAATGCTGGCGGGCCGTCGGGTCGGGGCGTAGGGCCGCCTCAGCGGCCCAGCAGCGTATCCACCCGCGCCTTGAACCGGGCGACGCGCCCCATGCTCATGCCGCGATCGTAGTCCGCGGTGACCTTGGTGTAGAACTTCTCCATCACCACGTAGTCCTGACCGAAGACCTGCTGGCGCAGCAGCGCCGCCTGCTCGTAGCCGTATCGGCGGAGCAGGGCGAGGGCGACCTCGTTCTCCGGCCGCACCCAGGTGAAGGCCTTGTGGAACTTGCCGTTGTCCCAATGCTGGTCGAACATGCGCATGCCGTGCAGCCCCAGCCGCGTCTGCCGGTGCGAGGGGAAGATCCAGCTCCAGTAGCGGAAGACCGAGCCGGTCTCCGGCCCGGAGATCAGTCCGCCGCCCGGCACCCCGTCGACCGTCAGCACGATGACGTGGAACGGGTCCACCCGCTGCAGCGCGCGGAGGAAACCCTTCGTCAGCCGGTCCTTCTCGTGTTCCTTGAAAAGGTCGTTGTAGTGCGGCGACTCGTCGATCACCGCCATCAGTTCGCGGTGGATGATGTCGAGGTCCGCGGACGTTGCCGCGTGATAGCCGAGTTCGGGCATGCCTGCCTCCCATGATCAAGAGCCGCAGTATCGCGCCAAACCGCCGCCAAAGCGTTTATCGCCAAGGTTTCCATTGGCCTAAGGACGACAAGTGGACTGCTTGCCGGGGCCGGGCGGGTTGGCTAGAAATTCGGGCAAGAGCCGTCCGGGCGAGGCGGTGGGAGGATTCCGAATGACCGAACCGTTGCTGTTCAAGCCCAGCGAAGCCGCGATCACGCGCACGCACCTCACCGAGGCGCAGTACGAGGACGCCTACCAGCGCTCGGTCGCCGATCCCGACGGCTTCTGGCGCGATGAAAGCAAGCGGCTCGACTGGATCAAGCCACCGACCATCATCAAGAACACCACCTACGAATACCCCGACGTCTCGATCAAATGGTTCGAGGACGGCATCCTCAACGTCTCGGTCAACTGCATCGACCGGCACCTCGAGACCCGCGGCGACGAGGTCGCGATCATCTGGGAAGGCGACACGCCCGGCACCGAGGAGAAGATCACCTATCGCAAGCTGCACGAACGCGTCTGCCGCTGCGCCAACGTGCTGAAGTCGCTCGGTGTGCGGAAGGGCGACCGCGTCACCATCTACCTGCCGATGATCCCGCAGGCCGCCTACGCCATGCTCGCCTGCGCCCGCATCGGCGCCGTGCACTCGGTGGTCTTCGGCGGCTTCTCGCCGGATTCGCTGTCGGGCCGCATCAACGACTGCGACAGCCGCGTCGTCATCACCGCCGACGAAGGCCGCCGCGGCGGCAAGACCGTCCCGCTCAAGAAGAACGTCGACGAAGCCCTTATGAACGCCCCCGGCGTCGAAAAGGTGCTGGTGGTGCACAATACCGGCGCGGACGTTGCCATGAAGGGCGCCCGCGACGTCTGGTGGCACGAGGCCGCCGCTGGCGTCGAGCCGTTCTGCGACCCCGAGCCGATGAACGCCGAGGATCCGCTGTTCATCCTCTACACCTCGGGCTCCACCGGCAAGCCGAAGGGCGTGCTGCACACCACCGGCGGCTACCTGCTCTGGGCCGCCTACACGCACGAGAAGGTGTTCGACTACCGCCCCGGCGAGGTCTACTGGTGCACCGCCGATGTCGGCTGGGTCACCGGCCACACCTACATCCTCTACGGTCCGCTCGCCAACGCGGCGACCACCGTGATGTTCGAGGGCATCCCGAGCTACCCCGATGCCTCGCGCTTCTGGCAGACCATCGACAAGCACAAGGTCAACATCTTCTACACCGCCCCCACCGCCATCCGCGCCCTGATGGGCGCCGGTGCAGACTGGGTCGACAGGTACGAGATGAGCTCGCTCCGCCTCATTGGTTCGGTCGGCGAGCCGATCAATCCCGAGGCCTGGCTCTGGTACCACAAGCATGTCGGCAAGGGTCGCTGCGAGATCGTCGACACCTGGTGGCAGACCGAAACCGGCGGCACGCTGATCTCGCCGCTGCCGGGCGCCACCGCCACCAAGCCGGGCTCGGCGACGCGGCCGCTGCCGGGCGTCCAGCCCATCGTGCTGTCGCCCGAGGGCAAGCTGCAGGAGCAGACCAAGGCCGAAGGCGTGCTCTGCATCGCCGACAGTTGGCCCGGCCAGATGCGCTCCATCTACGGCGACCACGGCCGGTTCGTGTCCACTTATTTCGAGACCTACAAGGGCTACTACTTCACTGGTGATGGCTGTCGTCGCGACGAGGACGGCTACTACTGGATCACCGGGCGCGTCGACGACGTGCTGAACGTCTCCGGCCACCGGCTCGGCACGGCCGAGATCGAGAGCGCGCTCGTCGCCCATCCCAAGGTTTCCGAGGCCGCGGTGGTCGGATACCCGCATGACCTCAAGGGGCAGGGCATCTACTGCTATGTCACCCTGATGGCTGGCGAGACGGCCGGCGACGCGTTGAAGACCGAGCTGCGCAACTGGGTCCGCAAGGAGATCGGTCCGATCGCCTCGCCCGATCTCATCCAGTTCGCCCCGGGCCTGCCCAAGACCCGCTCCGGCAAGATCATGCGCCGCATCCTGCGCAAGATCGCCGAGAACGAGTTCGGCGCGCTCGGCGACACCTCGACGCTCGCCGACCCCGGCGTCGTCACCGACCTGGTGGAGAACCGGCAGAACCGGGGCTAGAATCACCGTCCCACAAAGTGTTGCCGCACTGCGCTTGCTGCGCTGACGCGACCGGCATAGCGTTGGTTTGTGTTTGGGCGGGCTTTTGATGTTTAGGCTTTTTCTGGGACTTGTACTGCCAATACTACTGCTCGTTGGCGCGGCGCGTGCCGACGAGCAAATCGGTTCGTTTCGCCTGGTCGATGACCCGAGCGTCATAGTGCTGACAGGCGAGATCACACGCAACGCGCCACTCGATTTCCGGCGGGCGGCGCAGAAGCGACCGAACGCCCGCACAATGGTCCTCGCGAGTCGTGGCGGCCTGCCCGGCGAGGCGCTGCTGGTGGCGATGTCGGTTCACGAGCGCGGGCTCGATACCTTCGTCCCCCGGGGGCAGTCCTGCCACGCCGAATGCGCCTACATCTTCTTCGGCGGAGTCCGGCGAAACGCCGACGGCGAGGTTTCGGTCAGCCGCTTCGATCCGGATGCTGCCGGCGCGGGGATGCCGATCGGAGAATCCGAGCTGATCGATGCGCTGCATGAGTTCGACACCCCGCAGTCGCTGATCGACCGGATCGTCAAGGGGCCCGCTTCGGTGCCTTACGCACTTGGTCCGACCGACTTGCGGCTGCTGGAGCCCGGCGACGTCGCCGTCGTCGATCCTGCCCCGGCTCCCGACCGGCCTTCGCCAGTGCAGAACAAGCCCACGCCACCGAAGCCCGAACTCAAGGGCGACCTGACACCGGGCGGTCCCGAGCTCGGCGAGGACGAGTTCGAACTCGACTCGCCGGTATTCACCCCGGTGGTGCCGGCAACATCGGTCAGCATAGCGGTGTACGAGGAGCTCGACTTCTATGGCCGCGACCTGTCATCCGGCTACACCAACAACATCGCCGAGTGCGCGCGCGGATGCCTGGGTGACAATATGTGCCGCGCCTTCACCTTCAATTCCGATCCCAAGATCAAGACCGGCCCGAACTGCTTCCTGAAGTCTGGCGTCGGCCGGCTGGAGCAGTATCGCTACGCCATCTCTGGCCGGGTGCTGCGCGGAGGCGAACAGGCGCCGCAGTCCTATTCGTTCGGCGCCATCGATCCGACCCAGGACGTAGAGCAGGGGATGCGGTTCAGCGGCACCGAACTTTCGGGGAACGTCGTCGGTAGCAGTTCAGTCGGCGAGTGCCGCCAGGCCTGCATCGACGAGGAGCAGTGCTCCGGCTTTACCTACAGGACGAGCCCCAAGCAGTGCCAGCTCATGGGATCGATCGACAGCAGCCGACAGTCCAAGGGCTATGTCAGCGGCACGAAGCGGTTCGTGACCATTCCGGTCGCCGACATTATTCCGATTGCGGAATAGTCCCGGTCACCGTGGGGTCGATGCCATCGGCCCGATCACGGACCTGCTTCTCGATCTCCAGCAGCCGCAGTTCCCAGAGCAGCTGGTACGGGCCGCTTGCCGGCGCCATGGTGTCGAAATCGACCATCGCCACCAGTTGGCGGAGCGTGCCGAGGTCCGTCTGTTCCTCGGCGCCAGCCGGGAAAGTCATTGCTCCGAGGGCGAGCGTCGCACCGACAGCCGCAAGTCGCAGAATCATGGAACTGTTCCAGTTCGAGAAAACCTGCCGCAGGTTGCGAGCAAGAAGTTAACGTCTGATTAACTTCTCCTGCTGCGAGGCGCCGGGGCGCGGACTTTGCTTTTGCCACATTGCTGGGCAATGCTCCGTCCGATCCACGAGGGTAGCCTGCACGTGATTCCGCACATTGGCCGGCTCGCCGCCATCATCCTGGTCGCCATGGCCCTGCCGGCAAACGCCTTGGCGGAGGTCAGCATTGAGCAGATGGCCGGTCAGATGATCATCGTGGGCTTTGCCGGAAATTCCGTGGCCAAGACCGAGGCGCTGCGCGCCGAAATCGCGGCCGGCGAGCTCGGCGGCATCATGTACCTCAAGACCAACATCTCCGATCTCGACACCGTAAAGGCGATGAACGAGGCCTTCCTCGCGGCCAATCCCGCTTTGCCCCCCTTCATCACCGTCGACCAGGAGGGCGGGTTGGTCGAGCGGCTGACGAAGGATGTGGGCTTTCCGGAGACGCCGAGCGCCGCGGACATTGCGGCCTCGATGGACGATGTCGACGCGGGCAAGGAATATCGGCGAATGGCCAGGGATCTTGCCGAGGTCGGGTTCAACGTCAATTTCGGCCCGGTCGCCGACATGAACGTCAACCCGAACAATCCTGTGATTGCCAGGTTCGGCCGGTCCTATGGCAGTAACGCCATCAAGGTGATGGCCTACAATTCGGCCTTCATGAATGCGCATCATGCCGAGGGCGTGCTGACTGCCCTCAAGCACTTCCCCGGGCATGGCTCATCGACCACGGACAGCCACGAAGGCTTCGTCGACATCTCCAAGACCTGGGAATCGTTCGAGCTGACGCCCTACAAGCAACTCATCCAGCGTGGCGCTCCGGTCGATATGGTGATGGTCGGGCATCTCTATGTCGGCGATCACGGCGACGGGGCAGACGTCCCGTCGAGCCTGTCGCGCTACTGGATCACGGACGTGCTGCGGGGTGAGATCGGCTTTGCCGGCGTGGTCATCACCGACGACATGGAGATGGGTGCGGTACTCGATCACTTTCCGCTCGAGGACCGCATCGTGCGCGCGGTGAATGCCGGTGTGGATATCCTGCTGTTCTCCAATACCGCCCGGCCACGCGCGTCCATCGCCGATGACATCCGCGCCATTCTCGTCAAGCATGCCCATGCCGACCCCGCCTTTGCCGCGAAGATCGTCGCCAGCTACGGCCGCATTGTCACGCTGAAGCAGAAGCTGAAGCGCTGAGCCTGGGTCACGAAAGAGCCTGCCTCTGGAGGCCTGTTGCAGTCGTGCTATTGCCATGCCTGCCCGTGGGCCGCTATCTGCCGGCCGAGCCGTTATCCCCAGGCGCAACCGGTGGCGGGTTTCGTCGGATGCCCGCATTGGGCTAGTGTGGCGGCCCCGGTGGGCGTGAGAAGGATTGCGGCATGATCGATGAGGGCAGGGAAGTGCGGAAAGTCCGCGCGCTCTTCATCTCCGACGTGCACCTCGGCATGCGCCCTACCCGCATCGCCCAGCTCATCGATTTCCTGCGCTGGCACGATGCCGAAACCATCTACCTCGTCGGCGACATCGTCGACGGCTGGCGCCTGGCGAAGAGCTGGTTCTGGCCGGCCGAGTATCACCAGCTGGTCGAGCTGTTCCTCGAAAAGGCGCTGGCCGGCACGCGGATCGTCGTGCTGCCCGGCAACCACGACGAGTTCCTGCGCGAGTATCTCGGCACCTATGCCGGCGAGATCGAGTTCGTCGATCGCACCGTGCACACCACAGCGCAGGGCAAGACCTATCTCGTCATTCACGGCGACCAGTTCGACGTCGTCGTCGCGCACGCCAAGTGGCTCGCCCATGTCGGCGACTGGGCCTATCGCTTCGCGCTGCGCATCAACGTCGTCATCAACTGGGTGCGCCGCCGCCTCGGGCTGACCTACTGGTCGCTCTCGGCCTGGGCCAAGCACAAGGTGAAGAACGCCGTCTCGGTGATCGGCCGCTTCGAGGAAGCGCTCACCCTTGCCGCTCGCGATACCGGGGTCGACGGCGTCATCTGCGGCCACATCCACTACGCCGACATGCACGACCGCATGGGCATCCACTACGTCAATACCGGCGATTGGGTGGAAAGCTGCACTGCGATAGCCGAAACGCCCGAGGGCGTCCTCGAGCTGATCCGCTGGACCGAAACCCCGCTGCCCCGCAAGCCCCGGCGCCTCCGCCTCCGCCGCGCCGCCGTAGGGCAGTAGCCAAGGCCAGCCGGCCCGGCGCCCGCTGCTCCCCCTTCCCCCGCAAGCGGTAGAAGGACCCTGTTAGCACCGCCGATGCAACGCGCCTCCTTCTCCCGTTTACGGGGGAAGGTGCCGGCAGGCGGAAGGGGGTGGCAACAAAACTGATGCGAAATCAGTGCTTTAGCAGAAATCCCACCCCAACTTATCCCCGCTCCCCAGCCCCATGCGATTCTCCCCTCGTCCTGCGCACCGAAGCGAGATCATGACGAGTGGTTGGTGCGGGGGAGGTTGGGTGGCTCGGGAGTCGTTCCGGGCCAGGCCGAAAGTACCGCGGCATGGGCCAGTTCTCTGGCCAAGCCGCTATAGACGCGCGGGGTGCCCGATACAGGGTGCTCCAGGGAGCAAGGCCGCCATGCATAAGGCGGCTGGGAGAGGTGGGTAATGCCGGGTCGCCTGGGTTGCCAGGCCGCCCGCGCTTTTCGCGATGTGGCACGGGATGCTCCCGGGTCGCGGTACCATAAGCCCAAAACCCCGATCGGCCGGCGAGGCGCGAGCCTCTTTTGTTTGCGGACTAACCGCGTCGGGGCGCAAGCCTCGCCGGCCCGCTTCACTGCCCATCAACCCGAGGCCGCAAGGCCGGCGGGGGCTTTGCCATACCCTTCACACCCCTGACATGGGACTCTCGTAAATCGCCAGCAGTGGACGCGTACGGAGCTCGTCATGAGCAAGGTGCTGATCGTTACCGACGCCTGGCTGCCGCAGACCAACGGCGTCGTGCGATGTCTCGAAGCGGTCGGTCGCGAGCTGGTCCGCCGCGGCCACGCGGTAAGCTACCTCACCCCCAAGGGCTTCTGGACCTTCCCGCTGCCGACCTATCCGGAGATCCGCCTGTCCATCGTCACGCCGCCGACCATCGCGGCGTGCATCGAGCGCGAGACGCCGGACCACATCCACATCGCCACCGAAGGTCCGCTCGGCCTCCTGGCGCGGCTGGTCTGCATCGAGCAGGGGCTCGCCTTCACCTCGAGCTACCACACCCGCTTTCCCGAATACGTTGCCGCCCGCGCGCCGATCCCGGTCGAGTGGACCTACTCGTTCCTGCGCTGGTTCCACGGCGCTGCCGCCGCGACGCTGGTGCCGACCGCCTCGATGCGCGAAGAACTGCAACAGCGTGCCTTCACCGGGCTGCGCACCTGGACCCGTGGCGTCGATCACCAGCGCTTCTCTCCCGGCGAGAAGACGTGGTTCGGCGACCTGCCGGGGCCGCATCTGCTCTATGTCGGCCGCGTCTCGGTGGAAAAGAACGTCGAGACCTTCCTGCGGCTCGACGTTCCCGGCACCAAGATCGTCGTCGGCGACGGACCATCCCGCGCCGAGCTCCAGGCGCGCTACCCGAACGCACGCTTTCTCGGCCTCCGGACCGGCGACGAACTCTCCGCCATCTACCGTTCCGCCGATGTCCTGGTGTTCCCCTCGCGCACCGACACGTTCGGCAACGTCATGGTCGAGGCGATGGCGTCCGGCCTGCCGGTCGCGGCCTATCCGGTCACCGGGCCGCGCGATGTGCTTACCGATCCGGCCGCTGCCGCGATGGATGAAGACCTCGCCGTTGCAGTCACCCGGGCCCTTGGCCTCGATCGCACTGCCGCCCGGGCGCATGCCCTCACCTTCACCTGGTCGGCCTGCGCCGAGATCTTCCTCGATACGCTGGTGCCGGTGCGTCACCGGCTCGCCGCGGCTGCATAGGTCCTGCGCCGAAACAGCAACGATCGGCTGATTGATCTTTGCCGCGCGCCCCTGCAATGTCCGCCCGATCCGGGCGGATTCCCCCGCCCCCGGAGCACATCCAGCTATGTCGTCGGCCTCGCCGGTCGCTCCGCGCATCTCACCCGAGCTGCGCGCCGCGGTCTACCACTTCACCGTGTTCGGAACGAACGGGGCGATCTCGGTGTATTTCGGCGTGTGGCTGACGATGCGCGGCATTGCGCCAGGCGAGATCGGCATCATCAACGCCGCGCCGGTGCTGCTGATGCTGGCGGTCAACCAGATCGTCGGGCGTATCGCCGACCGGGCGAGCGACTGGCGCGGCGTCATCATCGTGCTGTCGATGCTCGCCGGGCTGATCCCGCTGGGGCTGTTCTTCGTCTCCGGCTTCTGGGGCATCCTGCTGATCTGGACCCTGTCGATCATGCCGGCGCAGGCGCTGGTGCCGGTCACCGATGCGGCCACCCTGCGGATGACGCAGCGGCGGGGCACCAACTTCGCCACGGTGCGTGCCTGGGGCACCGTCGGCTTCATGCTCACCGGCATAGCCTCCGGGCCGATCATCGGGATGTTCGGCGACGCCGCCTTCGTGCCGCTGTTCGTCGCCCTGGCGCTGCTGCGCGCTGGCCTTGCCTTCCAGCTGCCGCGCTTCCGGGCCGAACCCGTCGTGGGCGCAACTGCCCCCAAGCAGGGCGCCACCGCGCTCAAGCAGGTGCTGAAGCCCTGGTTCGTGCTGACACTGCTCGGGCTGGGCGTCCTCTACTCGACCCACGGTGCGTTCGGTGCCTTCGCCGCCATCGAGTGGCACAAGCAGGGCGTGCCCGAGGCGCTGATCGGCCCGCTGATCGGGGTGATGGCTGCCGCCGAAGCGGCGATGATGTTCTTCTGGAAAAAGCTCAACCTGAAGATCTCCGCCCGCCACATCGTCATCTTCGCCTGCCTCATCGCCTGCGTCCGCTGGACCGCGCTCACCTTCGCCCCGCCCATCCCGGTGCTGTTCGGCCTGCAGCTGCTGCACGCCGTCACGTTCGCCATGGGCTATCTGGGCGGCATCTACTTCATTGCCAACTGGACCTCCGAGCACATAGCGGCCGAGGCGCAGGGCTTCTCCTACGTGGTGCAGCAGTCGATGTCGGTCATCGCGCTGCTCGGCATGGGCTGGGCCTATGGTGCGCTCGGCCACTGGGCCTGGGTCGTGCTCGGCGCCTATTCGCTGGTCGGGGCGCTGCTGGTCTGGATTTCGCTCCGCATCCAGCCGCCCACCGTCCGTCCCGTCGAACCCGAAACCATCATTGTCGCGGAACCCGCGCCCTAACGCCTGGCCTGGAGGCCACAATGACCACCCTCGTCGCGGAACGCCGCGGCTTCCTCACACCCGAACTCCGCGCCACCCTCTACTACTTCATCCAGTATATGTCCGGCGCCGTCGTCACCGTCTATGGCGGCATCTGGTTCGCCGGGCAGGGCCTGAGCGCCAGCGAGATCGGCATCCTCAACGCCCTGCCGGTGCTGATCATGCTGGTCCTCAACGTCGTAGTCGGCCGCATTGCCGATCGGGCGAACGACTGGCGGACCGTCATCGTCATCGGCGGCGTGCTGGCCGGGGTGCTGCCGGTCGCGCTGTTCTTCGTCTCCGGCTTCTGGGGCATCCTGATCGTCTGGACGCTGCTGTCGCTCCCCGCTGCCGCCGTCGGCCCGGTGATGGACGCAGCGACCATCCGGATGACGCGCCGGCGCGGCTCGCAGTTCGGGCCGATCCGCGCTTGGGGCACGGTCGGCTACATGGTGATGCTGGTGATCGTCGGCTTCATCATCAACTGGCTGGGCGGTGGCGCCTTTCTGCCGATGTTCGTCGGGCTGTCGCTGCTGCGCACCGTCGCGGCGTTCCAGCTCCCACGGTTTCGCGGCCCCGATGGCCCCGAGACCAAACCTGAGCACTCGGGCGCGGCACACCGGCTGCGCGATGCGATGCAGCCATTCTTCGTGCTGCCGCTGATCGGCTTCTCGCTCGTCATCGCCACCCACAACATGCAGAACGCCTTCCAGGGCCTGCTGTGGAAGGAACAGGGCTTCTCGGCCGACATTATCGGCCCGCTTCTGGCGGTGGCGGCGATCGCCGAAGCGGCGCTGATGTTCACTTTTGGCCCCATCGCCCGCCGGTTCTCGGCCCGCACGCTGATTCTCGTTTCGGCCGGCGGCGCCGTCATCCGCTGGCTGCTGATGGCGCTCGAGCCCGGCATCGAACTGCTCATCCCGCTGCAGTTCTTCCACGCCGTTACCTTCGCGCTCGGCTACATGGGCTGCATGCACTTCATCACCAACTGGACCAGCGACGCCATCGCCGCCGAGGCCCAGGGCTTCTTCGTGATGCTGCAGCAGTCGATGAACGTCGTCACGCTCGCCGCCTTCGGCTGGCTGATCGGCCTGATGGGCACCAAGGCCTGGTTCGTCGCCGCCGGGTTCGCGCTGATCGGCGGAGCGATGATCCTTGCGTCCATTGTGCTGCACGCACCAAAGCAGGCCAGCGAACCCAAGCTGCTCTAGCGGGCAAAGCAAAGGCCCCGCAGATCGATCCGCGGGGCCTTGAAGCTTGCGATTGCCGCTCGATCAGCCGAGGCGGCCACTGGCGTGGGCCAGCATCGTGTAGACGCGGCCACGGTCGCTGAGCAGATACTCGCGGGTCTCTTCGACCGGGCTGGCGCCAGTCGCAGCGCGCTTCAGCAGTTGCTCGAACTCGCTCATGTAGGTCGTAGCGGTCTTGGCGAAATCGGCATCGCGCTGGATGCGCTTGCGGACTTCGTCATAGGTCGCCTGGCCGGTCAGCGAGTAGATGCGGCGCGAGAAGACGTTCTGTTCGCCCGACTGGTACCGCTGCCAGGCCT
>CAMDAL010000098.1 GCA_945888565.1 Devosia equisanguinis
CGACGTCCGGCGTATCCGGCACCATCAGGATCACCACCTCGGACGCCGCAGCGACGGCCTTGGGCGCATCGGCGGCCTTGCCACCCTTGTCGACGAGGTACTGCGACACGTCCCTGACGCGGTTCAGGGTCAGGGTGTGGCCGACATCGATCAGGTGGCCGGCCATTGGCCGACCCATCACGCCCAGTCCGATGAAACCGATATTCATGTCACGCTCTCAAACGTAGGGCTTCATCCAGCCCAGCCCGGTGCTGGTGCCGGCCTTGGGCTTGTACTCGCAGCCGACCCAGCCGTCATAGCCGAGGCGATCCAGAGCGGCGAAGACGAAGGGGTAGTTGATCTCGCCGGTGCCCGGCTCATTGCGGCCAGGATTGTCGGCGACCTGAATATGGCCGATGCGGTGCTTCAATCGCTCGTAGGTCGGCACCAGGTCACCCTGCATCACCTGCATGTGGTAGATGTCGTACTGGATCAGGAGGTTGTCCGACCCCACCGCATCGAGGATGCGTTCGGCCTGATTGGTATTGGTCAGGAAGAAGCCGGGAATGTCGCGGATGTTGATCGGCTCGATCAGCAGCTTGATGCCGGCATCGGCGCAGCGCGGCGCCGCCCATTTGAGGTTTTCGACCAGCGTCGCCTCCAGCGCTGCAAGATCAGCGCCCGGCTTGACGAGGCCGGAGATGACATTGACCTTCGGGCACTTCAGCGCCGCCGCAAAGTCGAGCGCCGTTACTATGCCGCTGCGGAATTCCTCCACCCGGTCGGGCAGGCAGGCAATGCCGCGCTCGCCACCGGCCCAGTCGCCGGACGGCACGTTGAACAGCGCCTGCTCGAGACCATTGTCGCGCAGTGCAGCGGCGACCGCCTCCTTGGTCTCGGCATAAGGCCCGAGATATTCGACGGCCTTGAAGCCATCGCGCGCCGCGGCAGCGAAGCGCTCGAGAAAGCCGAGCTCGGCATAAAGAAACGACAGGTTGGCGGCGAATTTCAGCATCAGGATTCCTGGCCGGTGAACTTGGTGCGGTGCAGCATGCGCTTGTTGCGCGGATCGGGGTTGGGGACGGCCGAGATCAGGCTCTTCGTGTAAGCCTCACGCGGGGCGGTGCAGATCTGTTCGGCGGTGCCCATTTCGACCAGCTTGCCCCGGTGCATGACGCCGACCCGGTCGCAGAAATAGCGCACCACCGAAATGTCGTGCGAGATGAAGATGAAAGAGAGGTTCAACCGTTTCTGGATGTCGAGCAGGAGGTCGAGGATCTGGGCGCGGATCGAAACGTCCAGCGCGGCGGTCGCCTCGTCGGCGATGATGATTTTCGGATCGAGCGCGAGGGCCCGGGCGATGCCGATGCGCTGGCGCTGGCCGCCCGAAAAGGCATGCGGATAGCGCTCCATGGCCAGCGGGTCGAGGCCCACGACTTCCAGCAATTCGGCGACCTGCTTTTCGATTTCCGCGTTGCCCTTGCCGGCCACGACGAGCGGATCGCCAATGATCTGCTTGACAGTCATGCGCGGGTTCAGCGAGGCGAACGGGTCCTGGAAGACGAGCCGCACATCGCGATGGAACTCGCGCAGCTGACGCTTGCTGAGCGCGGTGACATCGATTGGCGCGCCGTCGCCGAAATAGGTGGTGGTACCCGAGCTTGGCTCGACCGTGCGGAGCACCAGCCGGCCGAGCGTCGTTTTGCCCGAACCGCTCTCGCCGACAATGCCGAGGTTCTCGCCCGGGTAGAGGTCGAAGCTCACATCATCGACGGCCTTGATTGCGTGACCGCTACCGCCGAACCAGGCCGTCGATGCACCGTAGGTCTTGGTTAGGTTGCGCACCGAAAGGATCGGCTTGGCGTCGGCCGCCTGCGCCACCGCGCGCATTACCTCGCGGCGGTTCTCCTCGAGCTTGACGGTGGAGGCGAGCAGGCGCTGCGTGTAGGGGTGGCGCGCGTCGTGGAAAATGTCATCGACATCGCCCGTTTCGACGATCTTGCCGTAGCGCATCACAGCGACATCATCGGCAACCTCGGCGACCACGCCCATATCGTGGGTGATGAGCAGCATGGCCATGCCGCGGCTCACCTGCAGTCGCTTGATGAGGTCGAGGATCTCGGCCTGCGTGGTGACATCGAGAGCGGTGGTCGGTTCGTCGGCGATGAGGATTTCGGGGTCGGCGGCCAGTGCCATGGCAATCATGGCGCGCTGCCGCATGCCGCCCGAGAACTCAAACGTATAGCGGTCGATCATCTTGTCGGGATGGGGGATCTCGACCTGGCGCAAAAGTTCGATGGTCTCGGCCCGGGCTTGACGCTTGCTCATCTGCCGGTGCAGCAGCACCGCCTCGATAATCTGGCTACCGATGGTATGCACCGGCGACAGCGAGCTCATCGGCTCCTGGAAGATCAGGCCGATGCGGCCGCCGCGGATGTTGAGCAGTTCCTTGCTGCGCTCGGGGAGCGCGGCGATGTCGATCGGCTTGCCGGTCTTGCCGTGCAGCAGGATGCGGCCACCGGCGATGCTGCCGTTCTTGTCGATGATGCGGAGCAGGGCGCGCGCGGTGACGCTCTTGCCCGAGCCGCTCTCGCCCACCAGGCAAAGCGTCTTGCCGCGCTTGAGCGAGAAACTCACCTCGCGTGCAGCATGGAGGATGTGGGTGCGCAGGTTGAAGTCGAGGCTGAGGCTCTCGACTTCGAGCACCGCACCCTGGTCGTGCGTGATGACGGCCTTGCGAAAGTCGGCCCCGGTGAGCATCGCCATGGCGTCAGCTCTCGTAGGGGTCGGCGGCATCGCGCATGCCATCGCCGAGGAAGTTGTAGGCGAGCACGGTCAACACCACCGCCGCACTCGGCCAGATCAGCAGCCACGGCGCCGTGGCGATGGTGCGCACGTTCTGCGCGTCCTGCAGCAGGACGCCCCAGCTCACTACCGGTGCCTTGAGCCCAATGCCTAGAAAGCTGAGCGCCGTTTCGGCGACGATCATGGTTGGCAGCGCCAGGGTCACCACCGCAAGGATATGGCTGGTGAGCGAAGGCAGGATGTGCCGGAAGATCAGCCGGCGCTCGCTTGATCCATCGAGCCGCGCAGCGGTGACGAAGTCCTCGGTGCGCAGTGCGAAGAAGCGGCCGCGCACTTCGCGCGCGAGACCCGTCCAGCCGAACAGAGAGACAATGAGGGTTATGACGAAATAGACGGTTATGGGCGACCAACTGAGCGGGATGGCGGCGGCGAGACCGAGCCAGAGCGGGATCGTCGGCATCGACGAGATAACCTCCATGATGCGCTGGATCACCATATCGACCGCGCCGCCATAAAAGCCCGACAGCGAGCCGAGGATGACACCGAGGCAGAGGCTGATGCAGACGCCGATCAGGCCGATCGACATCGAGACGCGCGTTCCGTAGATCAGCCGGCTCAGCAGGTCGCGACCGAGCTTGTCGGTACCGAGCAGATACATGGTGTCGCTCGACTTGATCGGCCCGAGCAGGTGGGTGTCCATCGGGAACAGACCCCAGAGCTTGTAGGGTGCGCCTTTGACGAAAAAGCCGATCGGCACGACCTTGTCGTCATCGATAGTGTAGCTCCGCCGCAGCGATGCCTGGTCCACCGTCATGGCATAGCCGGTGACGTGCAGCTGGAATTTCTGCGTGGCGTCGGGGTCCGTGGTGAAAAGGCGGATTTCCTGTGGCGGCGCATAGGTGAACAGCGGCTTGGACGCATCGGGCGACGCCGGGGCGAGGAACTCGGCAAACAGCGCCACGAGGTAGAGCAGCAAGATGATCATGCCGGCGACGACGGCAACCTTGTTGCGCACGAACTTGTGCCAGATCAGGGTCCATTGTCCCGCGGCGGTCAGCTCGACCGGCTTGTCGCCGCGCTTGATCGCGGTGGTCGCCGGAGCCGTCTCGGCCGTGCCCTCGATGTAGGTGTGGGTGGTCATCACTGGAACCGGATACGGGGGTCGAGCCAGGCGAGCAGCAGGTCCGAGATCAGCATGCCGACCAGTGTCAGCACGCCCATCAGGAGGATGAAGCTGCCGGCCAGATACATGTCTTGGCTGATCAGTGCCCGCAGCAGCAGTGGACCGGCTGTCGGCAGGTTGAGCACGATGGCGGTGATGGTGACGCCGGAGATCAGTTCAGGCAGCACCCAGCCAATCGCCGAAACGAATGGGTTGAGGGCCACGCGCACCGGGTACTTCAGCACAGCCTTGTATTCGGGCAGGCCCTTGGCCCGCGCGGTGATGACGTAGGGCTTGTTGAGCTCGTCGGTGAGGTTGGCGCGGAGGATGCGGATCAGTGCCGCCGTTCCGCTCGTGCCGATGACGACGATGGGGATCCAGAGGTGCGCCATCAGGTCCAGAACCTTGCCGATGCTCCACGGCGCTTCGACATATTCGGGGCTGAACAGGCCGCCGACGCTTTGGCCGAAATACTTGTAGCTCACGTACATGAGGGTGAGCGCCAGGATGAAGTTCGGGATGGCGAGGCCGAGAAAGCCGAGGAAGGTGAAGACATAGTCGCCCACCGAGTGGCGGCGCATGGCCGAGTAGATGCCGATCGGCAGCGATACGGCCCAGACAAACAGCAGCGCCGCGACCGAGATCGACAGCGTCGAGCCCATGCGCTCCCAGATCAGTTCAGAGACCGGGCGGTTCCACTCGAACGAGTAGCCGAAGTCGCCGCGGAAAATGATCCCGGTGATCCATTTGAAGTATTGCAGCCAGACCGGGTCGTCGAACCCATAGGCCCGCCGCATGGCTTCGATCTGCGCTGGGTCGGCATTCTGGCCGCTGTCCGACATCGAGGCGATCAGCGAGGTGACATAGTCGCCCGGCGGCAGCTGGATGATCAGGAAAGCGATGATCGACATCCCGATGAGAGTCGGGATCATGTAGAGTAGCCGCTTGATCACATAGCGCAGCATGGCAGTCCTCAGACCCAGGTGAGGTGCACGACCTCGATCGTGTCGATGCCCGGCACTTCGACGGTCACGCGTCCATCGGCGATGGTCGTTTTCGCTTCGTGGCCTGCAACCAGCAGGCTGGCCTTGCCGAGCCTCTTGCCGGCGGGCAGCGCTATGGAGACCTCGTGCCGGCCGACGGGATAGACCTCACGGATCGGGCCCTTCATCATCATCGGGTTGGAGAGGTTATTGAGCACGACCGCCATGCCGCTGTCGTTACGATGAACGGCGAGGTCGAGGGCCGAGCGGCCGCTGATCTCGACATCAGCGCGCTTGTTCAGCGCCCAGCGAACGGCATTGCCGATCAGCCGTGTGTGGTCCTGCGCCAGCACCTCCCAGAGGATGCCGCCGATGTTCCATGGGATGTAGACCGTGCGGCCGCCACCCTCGTGTTCGCGCGTCACCACGGCCGCACCGCGCGGCTCTTCGCGCGGGTAGACTTCTTCCATCGGCAGGTCGGGGAAATCGGGAACGTAGAGGAAGGGCTGCTGCGTATCGGCAGCGGCGTCCACGGCGATCAGTCTGGTGCCGCCGATGATCCGGTTGGCGCCGCCAAAGCCCTCCGAGACCGGGTGCGCGCCGTTGATCGCGACATAGGTGTTCTTGACCGGACCGCGGGTGGCCGCTGTCATGGTGACGCCGAGCAGCTTGCCCAGCGCAACGGCATTGCGCGGCTTGTTGTCGGCCGTGCGGGTCGAGGTCTCATAGGCCGCGACGAGCGAACCGCCGCAGGCGACGTAGTCCTCGAGCATTTTCACCTGCTCGTCCGAAAGGCAGGTCGAGTTGGCGAGGATCACTACCTTGAACTGGTCGAGGCTCTGAGCCGTCATCGCCTGGTCCGAAAGCATCTCGAACGGCACGCGCGCTTCAATCAGCGCCTGGTAGAAGCCGAAATCGTCGGCCTCGGCGGTCTTCCGGGTGTCCTGGCCGTGGTGGCGCAGCGTCGTCGACGGATCGAGGATGGCGATCTCGGCGACCGGCGACATGGTGCTCAGTACCGGCTCGAGCGCGGCATGGAGGGCAAAGCTCGCGGCCACCGGTTCGACCCAGCGGGTATCGGGCACGACGCCATTGAACTTGGTGAACCAGGGCAGCAACCCCTGAGTGGTGCCGTCGTCGATCCAGGCCTGCATCTCGGGGCCGGTGGTGACGGAGTCCTTCCAGCGGTACTCTTCTTCCGGGCCTATCGAGGTGATGAGGATTGCCGGGCGTTCGCGGAAGGTGGCGCGCATGCGCTTGCCGTTGCGACCCGCCATCCACACCGGCTCGGTGCCGCGCCGGCCCTGATCGTCGACGCACAGGAACGGGCAGTATTTCTCGATGATCTTGAGGTCGAACTCCATCAGCGAGACTGAGCCCATATTGGGGATGAAGCTGGTATGCGGCTTGATCGCTTTCATCACCTCGTCCCATTCGACGACGAGGCGGCTCAGCAGCGTGCGGCGCCAGCCGGCCCAGGCGATCCAGGCCGGGTTGTCGACGCTCGAATCGCGCGGCAGGTCGTGGCCGGTGGCGGCCTTGAAGTTGTTCTTGCAGCTGTCGCAATAGCAGACGCCGTGGCCCTGCCAGCGGTTGGCGAAGATCGCGTCGATATCGTAGTCGCGCGTCAACTCCTTGAGCACTTCGGGCATGAACTTGAAGTTGTAGTCCGAGTAGGCGCAGGTCACCCAGACATCGGGGAAGGCCCAGTGGCGACGCTTGTTGCCGTCCTTGTCGACGGCGATCCACTCGGGGTGTGCGTCGGCAGCATCCTGGTGGATGGCATGCGGATCGACACGGGCCATCACGTGCATGCCGAGCTTGCGCGCACCATCGACCAGCGTGCCGAACGGATCGGTATCGCCTATGAACTTGCTCACATAGTGCAGCGGGACCTTGGAGGGGTAATATGCGATGTAGCCGCCGGCGCTTAGGCAGGTGGCGTTGGACTGCGTACGTTTGAATACGTCGATCCAGAATGCCGGGTCGAACTTGACCGGATCATCCTCGGCCAGGGTCAGTTGGGTCCAGCGCGTCGCCGACTTGTACCAGTCGGGAGTGCGCAGGTTGGTGGCGGTCTGGGCCTTGGCGTCGAGCATGGTCAGGTCCTTGCGGAATTAGTAGCTGTCGCCGGCCCACCAAGGGGCCGGCGCAGTCTGGCGTTTGGGAGGAAACGCCGGGTCAGGCGGTCTTGAAGAACTGCTCCGGGCGGGCAGGGCCGGGGGTCGGCCAGCCGAACGAGTTCGGCATTTCCTTCATCAGGTTGACGACGTTGTTCTTGACCACCCCATAGCCGTCGGCCGGCAGGCTGACGCCGAAGGTGAAGAACAGGTTGGCTGCATTCTGCAGCACCAGGGCCATGATTTCCTGCTGCTTGTCCGCATCGGCGGTCCCCACCAAGGTCCGGTAGAGGTCCTGCTGCGCCTTGATGGCGGCAGGGGGCTCTTCGGCGGCCGGGTCCGTCGGCTTGGTGTAGTAGAGCGACCAGGCCGGGGCGTAGAAGCAGTTGTTGTTGATCGGCACGTAGAAGCGCGGATCGAGCATGGCGGCGATGCCGGAATTGGCGCCGAACTGGTGTGCAGTGGCATCGTATTCGCGGCCGCGTCGGACGCGTTCTTCCCAGAGCGACCGGTCCATCGTGCGCATCTGCGCATCAATGCCGACGGCCTGGAACATCGGGATGGCCAGCTCGAACATGTCGAGGAAAGTGGTCCGGGTCTGGTCCAGTTCAAAGATGATGGTAACGCGACGGCCTTCCTTGTCGGTCCGGTAGCCTTCGCCGTCCTTGTTGGGGATGATTGCGTCGAGCATGGCGTTGGCCTTGTCGACGTCGTACTCAGTCCACTCTTTGCTGAGCTGCTCGTTGTAGAGCGGGTCACCTTCACGAATCGATGGCTGTGCGGGGGAGCCCTGGCCTACGAACACCGCATCGATCAGCGCCTGCCGGTCGATCGCAGTCGACAGCGCCTGGCGGAACTCGATGATATTGAAGAGTTCCTTCTTGGTCGCGTCGAGGTGATTGAGATTAAGCTGGAAGGCCATTACGTTGGCCGCCGTCTCCTTGAGCGTATAGAACCCGTAGTCGCCCGTGGCTTGGCCATCGAACAGCACGGGCTTGTTGGCGGGTGTGCAGATGTACTGGTCCATGATGTCGACTTCGCCCTGCAGGGTCTTGAGCAGCAGGACTTCGGGGTCGGCGACCATCTGGTAGACGATGCGATCGAAATAGGGGAGCTGGGTGCCCGCCGTATCAACCTTGTGATAGAAGGGGTTGCGGACGGCGATCGTGGTCTCGGTGTTCTGTCCTAGGGCGCTGGCGCCCTCGCGGGTGAACACCCAGCCGGTCAGCGCCGGCCGCTTGGTGTTCTGGAAATAGGTATTGGTGTCGAGATAACCGACCTCACGCTGGAACAGCGCAATCCAGCTCTCGAGGCCCTCCGCCTTGGCTATCGCATCGGCTTCGGGATTGTAGCGGATATGGAACTGCTCGAGATAATGTTTGGGGCAGCGCACCAGCTGGTCCTGGTCGGCCCAGGCCATCTGCTGCAGGAAAAAGCCGTTCGGCGCGGCAAAAATCACCTTGAACGTCTGCTCGTCGACCACTTCGAGCATGGCGGGCTTGCCACCGGCGTTCCACCAGGAATTGCCGCCATGGCTGGTCTCGGCATCGGTGAAATAGGCGTCGTACCAGAACTGCACGTCGGCGGTGGTGAAGGGCTGGCCATCTGACCACTTGTGCCCCTTGCGCAGGGTGATCGTATATTCCGTGGCCTCGGCGTTCACCGCGTAGCTCTCGGCCACGTTGGCCTCGATACCCGACCAGTCCGGCGTAAAGCGGACGAGCCCGTCATAGCCCTGGTAGCGCACCAGCATCGATGCTGAACCGCCGCCGACCAGCGCGTGCCTCCAGTCGCCACCCTGCTGGCCGACCTGGTCGAGCGGCGTGATGACCAGCGGATTGGCAGGCAGGCGATCGGCGACGCCCGGGATTTTCCCCGCGTCGACGTCGGCCTGCAGAAATGCCGATTCCTTTGCGGCGACGGACTGTGTCCAGATCGGCAACACCATCGCGCCGGCAAAGGCGGAACTGGCGGCCATAAAAGCCCTGCGGCTTATACCCATAGCGATCTCTCCCTCTCAGCTAGCGGCCTTACTGGCCGTTTTGTTAGCTGACAAAAGTCTCGCATAGATTTTTGTTAGGTAAAGCGTTATGTGCACACGCCGCGGCGTTAGGTTGGATATTCGCCCAATAATGGGTCAGAAAGGCTGACATAGCTCAAAAGTAGGTCGTCGCAAGTCCGGCTGGAAAGGTCACGGCCTACCATGGAGTTAGGTTGCGTTATGCTCTGTTTGTCTCTAGAAAGTGAGCAATCGGAGGGCGGCTATGGCACGCGTCACATTATCCACAATCGCCCAGCGAACCGGGCTCTCGAAGTTCGCGGTATCCCGTTCCCTGGCCGGCAAGGACGGGGTCAGCGAAGAGACGCGCAAGCGGGTGCAAGAGGTTGCGGCCGAACTCGGTTATGTGCGGCCGGCCGGCGACGCGGAAGCGCCGACGCTCGGCATCGTCTTTCACGACATGGACCTCATCAACTCCGAACTGCATCTGCTCATCCAGTCGGGCTTTCAGGCGGAGGCGCAGCGGCGCGGTTATCAGGTGCGGATGCGCTGGACCCATATCGGCGAGGAGATCGAAAGCTTCGCGCGCACCGTCGCGGGCCTCGCAATGGTCGGGCCGCATCCGGTCGAGACGATGAAGCACGTCAAGGGGCTCGGCGTGCCGGTGGCGCGCAATGGCTGGATGGGTCCGCTCGATCCGTTCGACATCGTCTCGGCCACGGACCATGAGGCCGGCTCGGCGGTAGCTCAGTTCATGCTCGACCTCGGACACCGCACCATTGCCTATGTGCATGGCGCGCCCGGCTTCCGCGGTCGCATCGAGCGCTTCTACGGCGTGCGCGAAGTGCTCGAGCGCCATCCCGATGTCAGCTTCCGCGAGATGAAGTTCGAGACGGAGATGCGGTTCACCGAGCATCTGCTCAAGGTGCAGGCCGAAGGCTTCCACCCCACGGCGTTCTTCTGCGCCCATGACGGGCTGGCGCTGACGGCGGTGTCGGAGCTCTTGCGGCTTGGCTATCGAATCCCGGAAGACGCCACGGTGATCGGCTTTGGCGACTATTCGGCCGCCACGCAAATCACGCCGCAGCTCACCACCGTGCATGTGCATGGCCAGGAGATCGGCATGGGCCTGGTGCGCCTGCTCGATGACCGGGTGAACAACCGGATCAATCCGGCAGCGCCGATGCGGATCATGGTCGCCTCGCACATCGTGACGCGCGCTTCCTCGGGGCCGGCGCGGCAGACGCAGCCGCAGCTTCGCGCTGTCGGCAGCTAGAACTGCTCCATGGTGGTCTTGACCTTGCCGATGAAGCCCTGCAGCTGCGCCAGCGAACAATTGTTCATGTCGTAGAGCGCCAGGTATTTCGGCGGCGTCACCGTCCCGAACGTCACCCAGGCCCAGCGGCGCGGCGGGTCGCCGACTGCGAGCGGTATGATCAACTGCGAGGCCTGCATGCAGCGGCATGAGAATGCCGCGCCGCATGACTTTCCCAAGCAAGCCCTCAGCTCATTGGGCCGGGATCGATTGGCGGCCGCTTCGCGGACCTCGTGCTGGGGCCAAAACAGGAGCCGGTCGTGCGCCGGGATAAAATTGCACACATAATTCAATTAGTTAAACAAAGAAGCTGGCGGAGAGAAAGTCCGCCTGATCCTCGTCCATCCGAGACCCATAGCATCCAAAAGAACCATATAGGAAAGCGGGTTAGGCAATGCCAGCGTCCAAGATGGTGCTATGCGATCCCGTACAATCCGGCTATGTATTGATAGTCAATTTGATAGTTGATCCGTTATGGCGCGCCAGCAGCAACGACTTTCAGCACTCCAGGTCACTAAGCTGACAAAGCCGGGTCTGTACGGCGATGGCGGCGGCTTGACGCTCCAGATCACCAGGACGGGCTCGAAGTCCTGGCTGTTTCGCTACATGGTCGCAAGCAGGCCGTTCGGGATGGGGCTGGGGCCGGTACACACCGTGAGCCTTGCCGAAGCGCGACAGAAGGCACTGGAGGCGCGGAAACTGCTTCTCGACGGGATCAATCCATTATCAGCCAAAAAGCGGAGCCAGGTCGCCGCCGCTCTGGCCGACGCGAAGATGATGACCTTCGACCAGTGCGCCGAGGCATATATTCTTGCGCACAGGGCGGGATGGAAGAATGCCAAGCATGGCGACCAGTGGACCAGCACCCTCAATACCTACGCAAGTCCGGTATTCGGCGATCTACCGGTGTCCGAGGTCGACACCGGCTTGGTTGTGAAATGTCTTGCGCCGATATGGGAGGGAAAGACCGAAACCGCGACTCGCGTGCGCGGCCGCATAGAGTCGGTGCTGGGCTGGGCCACTACCAGTGGCTATCGCAACGGAGAGAATCCGGCGCGCTGGAAAGGCCACCTCGAGAACTTGCTGGCGACGATCAGCAAGTCTAGTCGGACGAAGAACCATCCATCACTCCCCTGGTCGCGTATGGGCGAGTTTATGGCTGCCTTGCGTGCGCGTGACGGTGTCTCCGCCCGTGCGGTCGAGTTCGCCATCTTGACCGCTTGCCGGTCGGGGGAGGTTCGCGGCGCTCGATGGGCTGAGTTCGACATGGCTGGCAAGATGTGGACGATACCTGCCGAGCGAATGAAGGCAAAACGGGAACATCAGGTTCCGTTAAGTGATGCTGCGGTGGTGCTGTTGGAGTCGATGTCCAGGGAAGTCGACGTGGTCTTTGCCGGTACGAAAGGCCAACCCTTGTCGGACATGTCGCTAACTGCGGTGATCCGGCGCATGAACGGCGACGGGAAGCCAGTCTGGGTGGATGCCAGCGGCGACGGGGTCACTGTTCACGGCTTCCGCAGCAGTTTCCGTATGTGGGCAGCGGAGACCACCAACTATCCACGCGAGGTGGCCGAGCACGC
>CAMDAL010000099.1 GCA_945888565.1 Devosia equisanguinis
TGGATGCGCATGGCCCAGCGCCGATCCGTCGACGACACCTGGCGACACATCGGCAAACTCGTCCAGACAATCGGGCCAGACGAATGCGCAAACTACATCGCAAACGCAGGATACGCGGCAACCTAAACGTGAAACGGTCTAGGAAATCGTATTCGAAGCGGCCGTCGGCGCCGACCGGGAACGGCATGCTCTCGGTCATGTCGTAGAGGTAGAGCTGGATCAGGTTGGCGACAAGCGGTTTCTGATCGGTGGTGACCGGGACGATGGTGATCATCAACGCAGAGTGCCAGCGACCTCTTGGTTCGGCAAGCTCACCATTGAGTCGCTCCTTCGGCGCCCCTACTCCGCAGCCGGGGCGCCGCGTTTGACGAAGGGGTCGTTGGCGACGCGGCGGACCAGTTCTTCCACCTCGGAGGCTTCGCGCTGGCGGTTCCACATGTTGGCGTAGAGGCCGGCCTGCTGCAGCAGCTGGATGTGGTTGCCGCGCTCGGCGATCTGCCCGTCGCGCAGCACGATGATCTCGTCGGCGTTGACGATGGTGGACAGGCGGTGGGCGATCACCAGCGTGGTGCGGTTGGCCGAAACCAGGTCGAGCGCCGACTTGATCTCTTCCTCGGTCTTTGAATCGAGCGCCGAGGTGGCCTCGTCGAGGATGAGGATCGGCGGGCCTTTGAGGATGGTGCGGGCAATGGCGACGCGCTGCTTTTCGCCGCCCGACAGCTTCAGCCCGCGCTCGCCCACCTGGGTGTCGTAGCCCTTGGGCAGGCGATCGATGAAGTGGCCGATCTGCGCCAGTTCTGCGGCCTTGCGGACCTCTTCCTGGGTCGCGTCCGGGCGGCCGTAGCGGATGTTGTACTCGATCGTGTCGTTGAACAGCACGGTGTCCTGCGGGACCATGCCGATGGAGGCACGGAGGCTCTGCTGGGTAATGTCACGCAGGTCCTGCCCGTCGATGGTCACCTTGCCCTCGATCACGTCGTAAAAGCGATAGAGCAGCCGCGAGATGGTGGACTTGCCGGCACCCGACGGCCCGACCACGGCGATGGTCTTGCCGGCCGGCACCTCGAAGCTCACGCCCTTGAGGATGGGGCGGTCCGCGTCGTAGTGGAAATGCACGTTCTCGAAGCGGATGACGGGGCCGGTGATGGCCAGCGCCTTTGCGCCCGGCTTGTCCTGTACCTCGGGTTCGCGGTCGAGCAGCTTGAACATCTCCTCGATGTCGGTGAGGCCCTGGCGGATTTCGCGGTAGACGAAGCCGATGAAGTTGAGCGGCCGGTAGATCTGCATCAGGAAGGTGTTGAGCAGCACGAAATCGCCGAGGGTCAGCTGCCCGTTCATCACTCCGATGCCGCCCATCACCATGATGACGACGGTGCCGATGTAGAAGATCAGCGCCTGGCCGAAGTTGAGGAAGCCGAGCGAGGTCCAGATGCGGATGGCGCTCTTTTCGTACTTGGCCATCGAGGCGTCGAAGCGGGTGGCCTCCATCTTCTCGTTGGCGAAATACTTCACCGTCTCGAAGTTCAGCAGGCTGTCGATGGCCTTGCCGTTGGCGTCGGTGTCGCTCTCGTTCATGTCGCGGCGAATGGCGATGCGCCAGTTCGAGGCCGCGATGGTGAACCACATGTAGAGCCAGATGGTGACGACCAGCACGCCCAGGTAGCTGACGCCGAAGAAGACGATGAAGATCACCGCGGCGATGGCGAACTCGACGAAGGTCGGCGCGGTGTTGAGCATGGTGAAGCGGACGATCGCCTCGATGCCCTTGGTGCCGCGCTCGATGACGCGGCTCAGCCCGCCGGTGCGGCGCGACAGGTGGAAGCGCAGGGAAAGCCGGTGCATGTGCTCGAAGGTCTGAAGCGCGAGCTTCCGCACCGCGTTCTGGCCCACCGAGGCGAACAGCACGTCGCGCAGCTGCTGGAAGCCGGCGTCAAAGATGTTGCCGACGCCATAGGCGATGACCAGCACCAGCGGGATGGCGATGCCCATCACCAGCGTGTTGTCAGGGGTGGCGGCGTTGAGCGCATCGATGACGCCCTTGTAGGCGAAGGGCACCAGCGTGGTCGCAACCTTCGAGAGCAGCAGCGCGCCGATGGCGAGGAGCACCCGGAACTTCAGGTCCGGGCGGTCCTTTGGCCACATGTACTGCCAGAGGTTGGCGACGGTGCGCCCGAGATTGGCTTCCGCAGCGTCCACGGTGGGACGCTTCGGAGCTTCGCCTTGAGATGACATCAGACCAGCTCTTTGATGGGGGCAGGTTCGGCGGAGAGGCCGTTGAAAAGGCCCGAACAGGCCGAGCCGAACTGGGCCAGGCGGTCGGTGCGGAGCTTGTAGCAGTTGCGGGTGCCCTTGGCGTGGCGTTCCACCAGCCCGGCATCGAGCAGCACCTTGATGTGCTGGCTGACAGTCGACTGCGCCAGCGGCAGCATCTGGGTAACGTCGGTGCAGCAACAATCGCTGTCGCGCTGCGCGAGGATACGCAGGATGCTCAGGCGCACGGGATGACCCAGCGCCCGCATCAGGTTCGCGATGTCGTCGTCCAACAGCGTATTCATCGTTAAAGAGCGATAGAAGAAGGGGTGGACGAACGCAAGGCAAAACGACCTGCCCAACGAGGCAGTTGTGGGGCGAAGTTCGGCTGAGCGGGCTGGTCGAAACCGGCGAACCGGAAGTAACGGCGGCGGCAGACGGCTCAGTCGTCGTAGACGAGCGGCAGGTCGAGGACCTGGCCCGGATAGATGCGGCCCGGGCGGGGCACCGCCTCGCGGTTGGCGCGGAAGATGGTGCGATAGTGGACGCCGCGGCCGTAGAACCGATGCGCGATACCCCACAACGTATCGCCGCGCCGGATAATCGCCTTGCCGGAAACGAAGCGCCAGGCACCCGGATCGCCGACCGGGACGGCGCGCAGCACGGTGAGACCGGGCTCGTCCTCGGGAAGCGTGAACTGCGCCAGGATGGCGGGCGATTTCGGGGCCGTGCCGAGGGTGAGCACGGCGTCTGCCGATGGTTCACCCGTCGGCAGCGTGTCGATGGTCGCGTCGCCGGTGAGCTTGAGGATGATGACGGACGGGCTCTCCACCGCCGGCACGACGGGGACGATCTGCGGCAGCGGGGAGAGCGGCAGGTCGGGAGCGGGCTGTTCGACTGACGTATCCGGCGGTTCGGCCACCGGCGCGGGCTCGATTTCCACCTCGGGCTCTTCGGCGACCTGAGGCTCGACCTCCGGGGCGACCGCGACACCGATTGGCCCCTCGAAGACGATGCTCGCCTCGCCGAGCACCCGGCCGGTCAGCGGGTCCAGCGCCTCGACTTTCAGCACCTGCTGCTCCTCGGTGAGCAGGTCGGTCCCCTCGACCAGCCAGCGGCCACCCTCCACCGGGCTGACGCCGACCGGGAGGCCATCGACATAGAGCCGCATTGTGGCGCCGGCCGGACCGTTGCCGGCGATGAAGTTGCCGTCGCCGTCAATCTCGATGGCGTCGATCGTTGGCGCCAGGACAGGGGCTGCCGGTTCGGGATCGTCGGGGATGACCGGATCGATGGCCGCGACGGTCGCCTGCGGCTCAATGGTGGGTGCTGGCGGGAGGATGGGCGGCATTTCCACCAGCGCCGGATCGGGCTGAGCGATCGGGGCCGGTTCCACTGGCGCAACCTCAGGGTCAGGTATCGAAGCGACGGACGAAGGTTGCGGAAGCGGAGGCGTGACGATTGGCGCCGCATCGGGCGCAGGATCGGAGGCTTCGACGGGGCTGGCATCCGGAGCGACAGGCTCCGGATCGGCTGCGACGGGCGAAGTCGTCAACGGCAGCGGACCGTCCGGCAAGGCTGTGGGGGCCGGCGGCACAAACCAGGGATCGGCGTTGGGTGCGGGCGCAGGATCGATTGTTGGGACCGTCGTGACATCCGGAATTGTGGCTACTGGCTCGGCCGGGGGCGCGGCGACTGGCTCCTCAACGGGGGGCGCCTCGACCGGAGCTGCCTCAATGACGATGGGGACAGCGATGGGCGCGGGGTCGATCTCGTCGGTAGCCGGGGCTGCTACCTCCGGCTTGATGGCTGGCAGGTCGGGTATCGCCGCGACACGGGGTGCAGGGATCACCTTGGGCGGCGTGGCCGGCGGCGCGATCGGCTTTTCGAGAGTGGGCGCAACCAGCGAACGCGTCGGCTCCATGACCGGCGTCGGCACGATCGCCTCGGCCAGTTGCATCTCCGGTGCGGGCTCTACGGGAGCCGGAGCGTCGATGGCGATAGGCTGCACGGCCTCGGGTGTTGTCCCCATGTCTGCTTCGAGGCCGAGCTCGAACCGATCGTCGATCAAGCCGCGTACGCAGGTCAACAGGCCGCGATCGTCACCGGTGCAGATGTTGATGACGGGGAGCGCGAGCACGACCAGCATGACGAGCAGAGTCGCCCCCGCGGCGCCGAGGGTGAGCAGCAGTGGTCCGCGATCGGCATTCCGGCCCAGGCACGCCTCCGTCTGCCGAGGTGTTGCCCATGGTCACGTCACGCGATCAGGCTGCCTCGGTTTTCATCAATTTATAGGTAATCGACTCGTAAAGCGCCTCAAATGAGGCGTCGATGATATTGGGGCTTACACCAATTGTGTACCAGCGCTCGCCGGTGCCGTCGCGGCTTTCGACCAGTACACGGGTGACCGCGCCCGTGCCGCCGTCGAGAATACGCACCTTGAAGTCGACCAGTTCGAGATCGGCGATGCGCTCGGAGAACACCCCGAGATCCTTGCGGAGCGCCAGGTCGAGGGCGTTGACCGGGCCGTTGCCCTCGGCCACCGACATAAAGCGCTCGCCGCCGATGACGATTTTCACCACCGCCTCGGTGACGGTGATCTGCTCGCCGCGCGAGTTGTGCCGGCGCTCGACGCTGGTGCGGTAGCTCTCGACATCGAAGAACTGCGGCAGCGTGCCGAGCATCTCGTGCGCCAGCACCACGAAGCTGGCATCGGCGCCGTCGTAGGAATAGCCGGCGGCCTCGCGCTCCTTCACCTCGCGCAGCAGCCGGTCGATGCGCGGATCGTCCTTGGCCACCTTGATGCCGTGACGGCCCAGCGCAGCGAGCAGGTTCGATTTGCCGGCCTGCTGGCTGACCATGATGTTGCGCTCGTTGCCGACGCTTTCGGGCGGCACGTGCTCGTAGGTGGAAAAATCCTTGGCGAGCGCCGAAGCGTGGATGCCGGCCTTGGTGGCAAAGGCCGCCGTGCCGACATAGGGCGACTGCCGCGACGGGGCGCGGTTCAGCAGTTCGTCGAAGGCGCGGGCGACCTTGGTGAGGCCGCCGAGCTGCTCGGCCGAAATGCCGAGCTCGAAGCGATCGGCGAAGGCGGGCTTCAGCATCAGGGTGGGGATCAGCGTCACAAGGTTGGCGTTGCCGCAGCGCTCGCCGATGCCGTTGAGCGTGCCCTGGATCTGGCGGACGCCGGCGTTTACCGCGGCGAGCGTGTTGGCGACCGCCTGCCCCGTATCGTCATGGGCATGGATGCCGAGCTTGTCGCCGGGCGCCACGCGGCGCACCTGGCGGACGATCTCGTCGATCTCGTCGGGCATGGTGCCGCCATTGGTGTCGCACAGCACCACCCAGCGGGCGCCGGCTCCCAGCGCCGTCTCGATGAAGCGCAGCGCGTAGGCCTTGTCGTGCTTGAAGCCATCGAAGAAGTGCTCGCAATCGACCAGCGTCTCCTTGCCGGCGACGACGGAGGCTTCGATGGTGTCGCGCAGGCTCTCGAGGTTCTCATCGCCCGAAATGCCGAGCGCCATCTCGACCTGCTTCGACGACGCCTTGCCGACAAAGCAGGCGGCATCGGACACGGCGTTGAGGATGGCCTGCACGCCGGGGTCGTTCTCCACCGAGCGCCCGGACCGCTTGGTCATGCCGAAGGCGGTGAAGGTGGCGTCGCGGGTGCGGGACTCGGCGAAGAACTGGTCGTCCACCACGTTGGCGCCGGGATAGCCGCCCTCGATGTAGTCGACGCCAAGCTGCTCGAGCAGGCGCACAACGGAAATCTTGTCCTCGAGCGAGAACTCGACGCCGGCCGTCTGCGCGCCGTCACGCAGCGTGGTGTCGAAGAGGTAGAGGCGTTCCCTGGCGGGGGCTTGGGTGGACATGCTGGGTACTCAGTGCTGCGGGGGCCACTCGGCCGTGTCGTGGTCGGGGTGCTGGCGGTTGCTGGTGCGGATCGCACTCGCCCAGGCCGGATCGTTGGCGCCCTCTGTGGTGCCGACAATCTCGACGCTGTCGAGGCTGACCAGCGAGGGGTGCTTGCCCTCCATGCCCATCTGGTAGAGCACCGGGATCAGCTGAGGCATGTCGAAGGCACCGATGGACATCGAAACGTGCCGGCCCTCGGTGTTGTGGTAGAACAGCGACGTGCCGCACTCGCGGCAATAGCCACGATCGACCTCGCCCGAGCTGCGGAAGCGCGCCGGCTCGCCGCGCGTCCAGGTCAGGTGCTCGTAGCGGATGCCGACCAGCGCTGCAAAGAGGTTGCCGGTGGCCTTCTGGCACATCCGGCAATAGCAAAGGTGCGGGTTGTCGACGAGTTCGGTGGCATGGAAGCGCACTGCCCCGCACTGGCAGCCGCCCGAATACTCGCGGAAGCGATAGGCCTCGTCGCTCATATGAAGGCGCTCCCGGCGAACCGGTCGGTCGCCTCGATCAGGTGGTGGAGGATACCCGGCTGGCTCAGGGCGTGGCCCTCGCCCTCGACCATGATGAACTCGGCCTCGGGCCAGGCGGTGTGCAGGTCCCACGCCGTCTGCGGCGGGCACGCCACGTCGTAGCGGCCCTGCACGATGATGCCGGGAATGTCGCGCAGCCGGCCGGCATCGCGGATCAGCTGCCCCTCGTCGAGCCAGCCGGCGTGGACGAAGTAGTGGTTCTCGATGCGGGCGAAGGCCAGCGCGTAGCCACCGCCGTAGAAGGCGTTGCTGACGGCGGGATCGGGGAGGAGCGTGATGGTCTCGCCTTCCCACTTCGACCAGGCCAGCGCTGCAGCCTGGCGAATCTCGGGGTCCGTGCTGGTGAGCCGGCGGCGGTAGGCGGCCATCATGTCATCGCGTTCGGCCGGTGGGATCGGCGCGATGAAGTGCTCCCACTTGTCGGGAAACAGCAGGCTTGCGCCGTGCTGGTAGTACCAGAGGAGCTCGGCACGGCGGAGCGTGAAGATGCCGCGCAGGATCAGCTCGGTGACGCGTTCGGGATGGGTTTCGGCGTAGGCCAGCGCCAGCGCCGAGCCCCAGGAGCCGCCGAACACCTGCCACCGGTCGACGCCGACCATCTCGCGCAGTTTCTCGATATCGGCGACGAGGTCCCAGGTGGTGTTGCCCTCGAGCTCGGCGAAGGGCTGCGACTTGCCGCAGCCGCGCTGGTCGAACAGCAGGACGTCGTAGCGGGAGGGGTCGAAGACGCGGCGCTGGTTGGGGCTCAGCCCGCCGCCCGGCCCGCCATGCAGGAACACCGCCGGCTTGGCGCCCGGCGTGCCGACGCGCTCCCAATAGATCGAGTGGCCGCCGCCGACATCGAGGTGGCCGGAGGCGTAGGGTTCGATCTCGGGGTAGTAGGTGCGGAGCTTGCTCAATTGGTGTCGCCTCCGGCCGGGGGCCAGGTTTCGGTATCGTGGTCAGGGTGCTGGTTGGAAACGATCGACGCCTTGAAGGCGGTCCAGGCCGCAGGCTCGACGACGGTCGGCAGTTCGGCGAGGTGGTCGACGAAGTTCAGCTTGCCCTCGAGGTTGACCTGGATGACCGGGGCGACCCGTGTCGGCTCGTCGAAGGCGGCGATCGAAAGTTCAACCTGGCCGGGTGGCAGGCCCTCGAGCTGCTCGAAGGTGAGTGGCGTGCCGCAGGCGCTGCAGAAGCCACGCCTGATCTTGTTCGAGCTGAGGAAATAGCTCGGCCCGCCGCGCGTCCAGGTGACGCCGCGGCCGGTCACATAAGCGCCGAAAAAGCCGCCGGTCGCCTTCTGGCACATGCGGCAATGACAGATCGAGGCGCGCCCGACCGTCTCGGCCCGAAAGCGGATCGCCCCGCACTGGCAGCCGCCGGAAAAGGCGTCGCTACTCTGGGTCATGGCAAACCGCTTCGATGTTGTGTCCATCGGGATCGAGGACGAAGGCGGCGTAGTATGTCGGGTGGTAGTGGGCGCGGAGCCCCGGCGCGCCGTTATCGCGACCGCCCATCGATACGGCGATGGCGTGAAAGGCACCGACCTCGGCACGGCTATGCGCGCTGAACGCCACATGGGCCGTGCCGCGCGTCGCGAGACCATCGGACAGCCAGAAGGTCGGGCGCGTTTCGCCAAACCCGGCATGGCGTTCCCTGCCGATGGTGAAGTTGGCCAGCAACTTGATGCCGAGGGCACCCAACGCGGCTTGGTACAGCGCGAGGGAGCGATCGAAATCCGTGACCTTCAGCCCGACATGGTCAAGAATGCTCACCGCTTCATCTCCCACTTCGTTGCGCGCTGGCCGTCCTCGTCCTTGTAGTCCATGAGCTGGACACCCTGTGTCAGCAATTCGGTCCGGATGGCGTCGGCGGTGGCGAAATCGCGGGTGTTTAGGGCGGTGAGACGGGCTGAGATAGCGCGTTCGATTTTCTCGTCTTCGACTTCGTGCACTCCGTGGCGCTGGCGGCCCCACTCCTCCAAAGAAAGTTGCAGTAGTCCCATTAGATTTGCAGTGGCTCTGAAAACCCCCCGCGCTGGCAACGCCTCGTTGCCGTAACCAGTAGCGGTCAAGTTGTTTTCTGCTAGCTGCGAGCCAAGGACACTGAAGATTGCGCTTGCGTTGCCAACGTTCAAATCATCGCATAGCTCTTCGACGATCAGCCTATACGGCGATGTTGCCGGCTCGTCATCGACAGAGCGATACCACTTGTCTAGGAGCGCTTCTGCCTGTTCGAGCCGAGAGACGGTGAAGTCGATCGGCTGACGGTAGTGGGTCATCAGCATGGCGAGGCGCAGGACTTCGCCTGGCCATTTGCGGCCGCCGAACTTGTCGGTCTCCAGCAGGTCGTGGATGGTGATGAAGTTGCCGAGCGACTTCGACATCTTCTGGCCTTCGACCTGCAGGAAGCCGTTGTGCAGCCAGTAGTTGGCCATGGTGTGCGTGCCGTGGGCGCAGCGCGACTGGGCGATCTCGTTTTCGTGGTGCGGGAAGATGAGATCGAGGCCGCCGGCGTGGATGTCGAACACCTGGCCGAGGTAGCGCTCGCTCATGGCCGAGCACTCGATGTGCCAGCCGGGACGGCCCCTGCCCCAGGGGGACGGCCAGCCGGGCTCGCTGTCGTTCGACTGCTTCCACAACACGAAATCGGCCGGGTTGCGCTTGTGCGCTTCAACGGCGATACGGGCGCCGGCGACGTTGTCCTCGAGGTTGCGGCCGCTCAGCTTGCCGTAGTCGGGCATGGAATCGACGGCGAACAGCACCTCGCCCGCCGCCTCATAGGCGTGCTGCGAGCCGATCAGCGACGTGATCAGCGACTGCATCTGCGGGATGTTGTCGGTGGCGCGCGGCTGGTACGTGGGCTCCAGCGCGCCGAGGGCCTTCGTATCCTTCTGGTACTGGTTGGCGGTCGTCTCGGTGACGCGGCGGATCGCCTCGTTCAGCTCGAGGCCGGGGAAATCCCGCACGGCGCGGGCGTTGATCTTGTCATCGACGTCGGTGATGTTGCGCGCATAGGTGACGTGGCTCTCGCCATAGAGATGGCGGAGCAGCCGGAACAGCAGGTCGAAGACGATGACCGGGCGGGCGTTGCCGATATGGGCGTAGTCGTAGACCGTCGGCCCGCACACATACATGCGCACGTTTTGCGGATCGATGGGGGTAAAGACCTCCTTCGTCCGGGTCAGCGTGTTGTAGAGCCGCAAAGTCTGAGTGTCGCCCAAAGCCATTTCCCTCGAATGCGTGTCACGCGCTCGCGGCGGGCTTCTTCCTCAGTGGAGAGATCGGGGAATGAGAAAACCGCGCCGCCAGCAATTGCCTAGCGGATAATAATGCAGCCCGAAATGCAGATCGCGACGGCGGTTTTCATGGGCGGCAAAATGGCTGGATGCCGGAGAAAAAGCAAGGGGCGCCGAAGCGCCCCTGTTCAGGTCACTGCGCCGGGGCCGTTTCGGCCGGCGCCGCGGGATCGGCAGGCGCCGTCTCGGCGGGCACTTCGGTCTCTACAGGCGCTTCGGCGTCAGCCGGTACCTCGTTCTCCGGCGGCGCCATCAGCGCCGAGATTTCCGGCGAGGCGTAGCAGGCGTTGAGCACGTCGCGGGCCCTGTCCTCGACGGACTGGTAGTTGCCATGGGCGGTGTGCAACTCATCCGTACCTTCGCCGCGCAGGTCGATCGCGAGGATGTCGATATCGGCCTGCGGCAGGTCAGTGAAACCGGTGGCGAGGCAGCCGCAGAGCGGAGTGAGGATCGACGCCGCATCGGTGCCTTCGGGGACTTCACCGAGCAGGAACATTTCGGCGCCGGCGCAGGCGGCGTTGAAGCCGGACAGGTCCGCAGGGGCGTCCTGCGCCTGAACGGCGGGAATGGCGACGAGGACGGAGACCGCCATGAGGGCAGCAAGAGTGAAGCGGGACACGGGCGGGACTCCTTGGTGCAGGCGCACCGGGCGGCACGCAATAACTCGTCGTCACCTGATACAACAAAGGCGGCCCGATTGGGGCCGCCTTTTCGGTTGAAGCCACGCGAAGTGGTTCTTGTCAGGCGCGGAACTGCTGGTGGCACTGGCCGCAGGTGCCGCCAATGGTCTTCATCGCCTCGCCGTATGCCGCCGCATCGCCGGCCTCGGCAGCTGCTTTCATGGCGGTGGCAGCGACAACGCCCTGGGTCAGGATGCCCTGGAACGCATCGTAGTTCTGCCAGATCTCGGGCTTGGCATCGGTACCCGCGCCCGAACCCTCGGGGAACAGCACGGTGAAGTTCGAGAAGCTGGCGATCAGCGTATCGGCTGCCGCGACGGCCTCGGCGCCGGTGAGGCTGCCCGCGGCCTTCAGGGTGGCGCCGTTCAGCTTCATCAGTTCCTGGCGCTTGGCCACCATCGCCTCAACCGACAGGGTCGAGAGCATCGGATCGGGCGTGATGACAACATCCTGCGCGATGGAGGTAAAAGCCGCGGCGCCGATGGCTACGGCAACTGCGGCGGTGACTACGAACTTTGACAGGCGCATCGGTGAGGACTCCGGACTTTCTTGGGTAGGGAGTTAGGTGACGCTTTTCGCCAGCGGCCGCAGCAACTTGGCAAGATGCGGGGTGAAGCCTAGCCGTGCCGGACGAGGCGCGACAGAGGGATAACAACACGCAGGAGCAGATATTCCATCACGGCTTGGTTATCAGGCGCTGCTCGCGGTGGAACCCTGCACCGGGCATTAATGTTTCATGCGATTGATGGTGGTCGCGGTTTGGGCGCAAACCGGCGATAACAGGGGCCAAAGGGATCCGGTTCGGGATTTGATGCACTTCGTCCAGCGATATCTGTTGCAAGCTCTGGTGCTGCTGTTCGCGGCATTCGCTGGGCTGGCCCTCGACGTTTCGACCGCGTACGCGCAATCGAACGCCTGCGCGCGGCTGAGTTCGGCGCTGCAGACGCTCGACCGCAACTCGGATTTCCGTGATTCCCGCGGCAACTCGCAGCAGCTCCGGCAGGCGCAGCGCGAAGTGCAGCGGGCCGAGAGCTCCTACGTGCGCGAGGGCTGCAATGCCGACGCCAAGGCCGGGCGGCGGCTGAACGCGCAGTGCCAGCAGATCGCCCGTCGGGTGCTCGATGGGCGCGAAGAGGTCAAGCGGCTGGAAAACACCGTCAGCACCGCCGATGCCGTGGCCGGGCAGCGCGAGGCGATCCTGCAGGAAATGTCGC
>CAMDAL010000100.1 GCA_945888565.1 Devosia equisanguinis
GAGTGCGGTGCATTCGACCACTCTGCCACCTCTCCGCGAGGTCGTGCCCGTACCGCGTGAGCGGCTGGTCGAGACGGGCGGGCTTATGGCATAGCAACCGGACGCCTGCAACACTCTATTGTGTCTCACCGGCATCACCGAAACGCCACACCGGCGCCGCTCGGATGAACGCCGATGAACAGCGTGGCACCTGATGCAACTGAACGGCAGATAAACGGTCGATGAACGCGTTTCCCCTTCCCCTCTTCGCCTACGGCACGCTGCGCGATCCGGACCTGCTGGCCGCCGTGCTCGGGCGGTCGTTGCGGCCGGGGACGATCCACCCGGCGCGGGCACCTGGCTTCAGGGCGGTGCACTATCCGAACCGCATCTATCCGGCGCTGGTGCGCATGCCGGGCGCGGCGGCGGAGGGGCTGCTGATCACCGGGCTCTCCGCGTTCGAACGCGACCTGCTCGATGCCTATGAGGGTGACGAATACAGGCGCGGACCGATCGCCACCATGCTGGTGGACGAGCCGGAACTGCACGAGGCCGATGCCTACCTGCCGGTCATCGCCGTGCCCACGAACGCTCACGACTGGTCACTTTCTCGTTGGCAGGTGAAACACAAGCCCCAGGTTCTCGTTCACGAAGTGGCTGAAGTTGCGCGCCTGCGCGAAAAGCTCATTGCCATCCGACCGAACTAAGGGAGATTGAATTGCAGCGTCGTACCATCCTGGCGGGGCTTGCCGCCCTGCCCGTGCTTGCCACCATCCGCCCCGGCTTCGCCCAGGAGACCGCCGAGACCATCGCCACCTCGGGCGGCGACATCGGTATCCATCCGGTGATGCATGCGAGCCTCGCGCTCAGCTTCGGCGACGAAGTGTTCTACGTCGATCCGGCCGAGAACAGCTTCGAGGGCCTGCCGGCCCCGACCGCGATCTTCATCACCCACGCCCATGGCGACCACTACAACGAGGCAAACCTCGTGACGCTGGCCGGCGCTGCGGTGCCTATCTACGTCAACGAGGACGTCTTCTCGAAACTGCCGGAGGCGCTGAAATCCCGGGCCACGGCGATGAAGAACGGTGACAGCGCCACTGTGAACGGCATCGCTGTCGATGCCATCCCCGCCTACAACATCACCGAGGACCGCAAGCAGTACCATCCGCAGGGCGTCGGCAACGGCTATGTGTTCACCTTCGCCGACAAGAAGGTCTATGTCGCCGGCGACACCGAGGACATCCCGGAGATGCGGGCGCTGACCGACATCGCGGTGGCCTTCCTGCCCATGAACCTGCCCTACACGATGGACGTGACCCAGGCGGCCGATGCGGTGAAGGCGTTCAAGCCGACCGTCGTCTACCCCTATCACTTCGGCGACTCCGACGTCGATCAGTTCACGACACTCGTCGGTGACGCGGCTGAAGTGCGGATTGCCGCCTTCTATCCGGCCGCAACCTGAGGCCTGCGCGGGCGGTGAAATCGCCGTCCGCGCCCTCCGCTGCTGCTTGACTCACGCACCCTCAACCGTCATACACCGCTCCGACTTGCGTGCTGGGCGAACTGGCGCGCATTTTTGATTTGTTCAACCGCTGCTCGAGGCCGCCGCCGGTACTGGAGCGTTTTCAGGAAAAGTTGCAGACTTTTCCGGTTCGAAAGCGCGACAAAACTAAAAGCCGGCAGACTACTCGGAAGCCCGCAGGAACAGGCAATCGCCTGCGGCGCCACAGGGCGCGAAACCATGGAGGCCGGGAGCTCCCCGGCACGCGAATGACGTTTGCAGTGATCAAGACCGGTGGCAAGCAGTACAAGGTTGCCGCCAATGATGTGGTGAAGATCGAAAAGATCGCGGGCGAGCCCGGCGACGTGGTCACGTTCGACCAGGTCCTGATGGTGGGTGAAGGCGATGCCATCACCGTTGGTGCTCCGCTGGTCGAGGGCGCGCTGGTCGCGGCCCAGTTCATCGTCACGGAAAAAGAACGTACCGTCATCATCCTGAAGAAGGAACGCCGCCAGCACTACGATCGCCGCAACGGCCATCGCCAGCGCCTGTCGACCGTTCGCATCACAGAGATCCTGACGGGCGGCGCCAAGCCGACCACCGAGGTCGACCAGATTGCCAAGGCACGCTACGAAAAGAAGCTTGCGGCTCTTGCAGCGACCGGCGTCGTAGCATCGGTGACCGGCAGGGCTCCGACCAAGGCCGCGGCGAAGAAGAAGGCCGCACGCGCTGCTGCCGTCGCTCCGGCTGTCGAAGTCGAGGCGCCCGCCGCCGAAGCCAAGCCGAAGAAGGCGCCGGCCAAGAAGGCCGCTCCGAAGGCTGAGACCACTGAAGCCGTGGCTGAAAAGCCCGCCAAGAAGCCGGCGGCCAAGAAGGCCGCCAAGGCCGACGACAAGGAATAAGGAGCTAGCACCATGGCACACAAGAAGGCAGGCGGTTCCTCCCGCAACGGTCGCGATACGGCTGGCCGACGCCTCGGCGTCAAGAAGTTCGGCGGCGAAGCTGTCGTCGGCGGCAACATCATCATCCGCCAGCGCGGTACCAAGTGGCATCCGGGCACGGGTGTCGGCATGGGTATCGACCACACCATCTACGCCCTTATTCCGGGCACCGTGGCATTCAAAACCCGCGCCAATTCGAAAGTCTTCGTGTCGGTAATGCCGGCAGCAGAAGCAGCAGAATAACCCGGTGAGGCCTTGTGACCCCTGCCGGAGACCAGCTCCCCGGCAAGGCGACTAGGCAGTCCGCCCTGTGAATAAGACCCAAGGGGAGCCAGTTCATGGTTCCCCTTTTGTCTTTTTCGCTGTGAGGGCGGTAGAAATGAGACTGTATTTGAGTTCCTGGCGGGTCGGCGATAGGGCCGGTTCGCTCCTGGCATTACTGGGAAGCGGCAAGCGCGCCGCGCTGATCGAGAACGCGCTCGACCTCTCTTCCGAAGCGGCGCGCGAGATGCACCGCAACGAGGTGTATGATCCCGCCGTCGAACTGGCCTCGCTCGGCATCAGCGTTACCCGGCTCGACCTGCGGCAGTATTTCGGCCGGCCCGAGGCGCTTGCCGCGGCGCTGGCGGAATACGACCTGGTATGGGTGACCGGCGGCAACACCTTCGTGCTGCGGCGTGCCATGAAGGCGTCGGGTTTCGATGACCTCATCACCCGCATGCTCGACAGTGACGAGATCGTCTATGGCGGCTTCGGTGCCGGCGCGGTGGTGGCGGGGCCGGGGCTGGGCGGCATGCAGCTGTTCGATGACGCCGGTGCCGTGCCGCACGGCTACGACCCCGAGACCGTCTGGGACGGGCTGGGACTGATCGACCATGCGATCGTGCCGCACTATCGCTCGCCCCATCCCGAGACTGCGGCGGCCGAGCGGGCCACCCGGCACCTCGCCGGGCAGGGCCTGCGCTATCGCGCGTTGCGCGATGGCGAAGTGATCGTCTGGACCGAGAACCGCAGGCGGATGCTCGACCTCGAGCGGAGTATCGCGTGATGGCAAAGGTCGATGACGACGACGCGTCTCTGCCGAAGCGCCGGATTGATCGGTCCGGCCGCCCAGGCGAAGGCCCTCGCCGAAGCCACTGCGAAACTCGCGGCGCGGCGGCAGCGCGATGCGCTGCCCCACCGCATCGAGACGCCTCGGCTTGCGCTGCGCGCCCCGATCCGCGGCGATGTCGCGGACCTCGTGAAGCTGGCCGACAACAAGAGAATCTACGAGGTGCTGGCGCGGCTGCCCAACCCCTATACGCGGGCCGACGGCATCGCCTTCGTCGAGATCTTCGCGCAGCGGCCGGACGAGCGCCCCTATGCGATCACGCTGAAGGACCAGTTCATCGGCGTGGTCGGCTTCTCGTATCATGCCGGCCAGCCTCCGGAGGTCGGCTACTGGCTGGGCGAACCCTACTGGGGCAAGGGCATCATGAGCGAGGCGCTGAAAGGGCTGCTCGAAGCGGCCTTCGCCACCGGGCTCTATCCCCGGCTGGTCGCCCGCGCCCTCAAGACCAATACCGGCTCGCTCAACGTGCTCGAAAAAGCCGGGTTCAAACGGACCGGCGAGGGCCCCGACCCGATTGCCCGCACGGCCGATGTGCCGGTCGTCTTCCTCGAACGCGAGCAGCCCAAATGGATGTGAGACTTAGCACCAAGCGGCTGATCCTGCGTCGTCCGACCGAAGCGGACATTCCGGCTGTTGTAGCGGGGTTCAACGACTTCGAGGTCGTCCGCTACCTCACCCGCGTACAGTACCCCTACACCGAGGCGGATGCGCGCGCCTGGCTGGCGACTCGCCAGCCACCTCGGCCAACCAACGCGCACTTTGGCATAGAACTTCCCGGCGAAGGCATGATCGGCTTCGTCAGCCTCCAGAGCGAACTCGGCTTCTGGCTCGCTCGCCATTGCCACGGTCGCGGCCTGATGACCGAAGCATGCACCGCGCTGCTCGACTGGCACTTCGATGCCTTGCCCGACGATATCGTCCAATCCGGTGCCCATGTCGGCAATACCGCCTCGCTCAAGGTGCAGCAGAAGCTGGGGTTCGTCGAATGGCCGGGCACAGAACTGCGCTTCGCCCTATCCCATGGCCGCGACGTGCCGCACATCCGAACCACACTGAGCCGCGTCGACTACGAGGCCGCCAAATCAGGGTTGAAGAGCAGATCATGGATGTGACCCTGACCACCGCACGCCTGGTGCTGCGGCAGCCCGTCATGTCCGACGCGGAGCGGATTGCCCGCTTCCTCGACAACTTCGCCGTGTCGGGCAACCTCAGCCGCGTGCCCTACCCTATCGCCTCGCCGATGCCAAGGGCTGGCTCAGGACCTGGCGGCCGGATACCCCGGCGGGCGAGACCGGCTTCACCATCCAGCTGCCCGGCGAGGGACTGATCGGCCATGTGGGGTTCCACAACGACGTCGAAGGCACGGTGATCGGCTACTGGCTGGCACAGCCGTTCTGGAACCGCGGCTTCATGAGCGAGGCGGTGCGCGGCGCGCTCGAGTGGTACTTCACCGCCACCAATGCCGACACGCTCGCCTCGGGCGTGTTCCACTTCAACAAGCCGTCGCTCGCTATCCAGAAGAAGCTGGGTTTCGTCGAGACCGGCCTCTCCTCGCGGCTTTGCCTTGCGCGCGGGGAGGAGGTGCGCCATATCGACACCCAACTGACACGAAACGCCTGGGCGGCGCATCGTTAGGGGCGCGGCGGGGAAGTTTCGACCCCGCGCGCGCTGCAATTGAAAGAACAAAGCAGTGAAATTCCTCGACCAGGCCAAAGTCTTCGTGCGTTCCGGAAACGGCGGTGCCGGTGCGGTCTCCTTCCTGCGCGAAAAATTCGTCGAGTTCGGCGGTCCGAACGGCGGCAATGGCGGGCGCGGCGGCAACGTTATTGTCCGCTGCGTCGGCGGGCTGAACACGCTGATCGACTACCGCTTCATGCAGCACTTCAAGGCCCAGACCGGCCACCATGGCATGGGCAAGGACCGGCATGGCGGCAAGGGCGACGACGTGATCCTCAAGGTGCCGGTGGGCACCCAGGTGTTCGAGGAAGACAACGAAACGCTGATCGCCGACTTTACCGAAGTCGGCCAGGAACTGGTGATGCTGGCCGGCGGCAATGGCGGCTTCGGCAACGCCTATTTCAAGACCTCCGCCAACCAGGCACCGCGCCGCGCCAATCCGGGCCAGGAAGGCACCGAGAAGTGGATCTGGCTGCGCCTCAAGCTGATCGCCGACGCCGGGCTGATCGGGTTGCCCAACGCCGGCAAATCAACCTTCCTCGCCGCCGTTTCGGCGGCGCGACCGAAGATCGCCGATTATCCGTTCACCACGCTGCACCCCAACCTCGGTGTCGTCGGCGTGGGCGAGCGCGAGTTCGTGATGGCCGATATTCCCGGCCTGATCGAAGGCGCGCATGAAGGCCTCGGCCTCGGCGACCGCTTTCTCGGCCATGTCGAGCGCTGCTCGGTGCTGCTGCACCTGATCGACGGCACCCAGGAAGATGTGAAGCTCGCCTACAAGACCATCCGCCACGAACTCTCCGCCTATTCCGAGATGCTGGCTGAAAAGCCTGAGATCCTGGTGCTCAACAAGATCGACGCGCTCGACGAAGACGAGATCAAGGAAAAGGTGAAGGTGCTGAAGCGCGCCAGCAAGGGCGAAGTGTTCACCGCCTCGGGCGCCACCGGTATCAACGTGCCCGACGTGCTGTGGAAGGTGCTGGGCGTGATCGACGCCGACAAGGCCGCCGTGGCCGAACGCGAGCGCCGCAAGGACGAGCCGACCTGGGTGCCCTGATGCAGCAAGCTGTTGAACAACAGGACGCGCTCGCGCCCTACCGGCGCCTCACCATCAAGATCGGCTCCGCCCTGCTGGTGGACGGCAAGACCGGCAAGCTGCGCGCCGACTGGCTCGCCTCATTGGCCGAAGACCTCGCAGCGCTGAAGGCGCGGGGCGTGTCGCTGGTGATCGTCTCGTCCGGCGCCATCGCGCTGGGCCGCCGGCTGCTGGGGCTCGACGCCAAGGTGCTGCCGCTGGAGCAGAGCCAGGCCGCGGCCAGCGCCGGCCAGATCGCCCTGTCGCAGGCCTGGGCCTCTGCCCTCGGCAAGCATGACATCACCACCGGGCAGATCCTGCTGACGCCGAACATCACCGAGGAGCGGCGCTACTTCCTCAACGCGCGCACCACCATCTCGACGCTGCTGAGCCTCGGCGCAGTGCCGATCATCAACGAGAACGATTCCGTTGCCACGGCGGAAATCCGCTACGGCGACAATGACCGGCTCAGCGCCCGCGTCGCGACGATGATCGAGGCGGACTGCCTGATCCTGTTGTCCGACATCGACGGGCTCTACACCGCGCCGCCGGCCAAGGACCCCAACGCCACGCACCTGCCTTTCGTCGCCGCCATCACGCCCGAGATCGAGGCGATGGCCGGCGGCGCGGCAAGCCACCTGAGCCGCGGCGGCATGACCACCAAGGTCGAGGCGGGCCGGATCGCGACCCAGGCCGGTACCGGCATGATTATCGCCAAGGGGACCGAGAACCATCCGCTGCAGGCCTTGATGGAAGGCGGCCGGCACACGCTGTTCGCCCCCGTCGAGACCCGCGCGCAGGCGCGCAAGCGCTGGATCATGGGAACGCTGGAACTGAAGGGCGCCGTGCATGTCGATGCAGGCGCGGCGCGGGCGCTCGGCGAGGGCAAGAGCCTGCTGCCGATCGGGGTCACCCGGCTGGCCGGCGACTTCGAGCGCGGCGAGGCCGTGGCGATCTACGATCCCGATGGGCGCGAGATCGCGCGCGGACTGGCGACGCTCCGGCGCGATGAGGCCGACCTCGTCAAGGGCAAGAACTCCGCCCGCGCCACCGAACTGCTCGGCATCGGCACGCGATCGGAGATGGTGCACCGCGACAACATGGTGGTGCTGATGGGCCTGGAGGCGAAGGTATGAGCACGCTCCACGTCACGACCGACGACCTTGAAGCCACCATGCTGGAGCTTGGCCGCCGCGCCCGCGCCGCCGCCGCGACCCTCGCCTTCGCCGACCCGGCCCTGAAGGTGAAGGCGCTGCACGCTGCCGCCGACGCCATCGACGACCGCCGCGACGACATCATGAGCGCCAACGCGCTCGACATGCGGGCCGCCGAGGGCAGGGGGATCAGCAAGGCCTTCCTCGACCGGCTGCTGCTCACCGACAAGCGCATCGACGCGATGATCGAGGGGCTGCGTACCATCGCCGACCTGCCCGATCCGGTCGGCCGGGTGCTGGCGGAATGGATGCGGCCCAACGGCATGCAGATCCGCCGCGTCGCGACGCCGCTCGGCGTCATCGGCGTGATCTTCGAGAGCCGCCCCAACGTCACCGCCGATGCCGGCGCGCTGACGCTGAAGGCCGGCAACGCGGTGATCCTGCGCGGCGGTTCGGACAGCGTCAACTCGACGCGCGCCATCCATGCCTGCCTGGTCGCGGGGCTGCGCGAGGCCGGGCTGCCCGAGGACGCGATCCAGATCGTCCCCACCACCGATCGCGCCGCGGTCGGCCATATGCTGCGCGGGCTGGGCGGCGCCATCGACGTGATCGTGCCGCGCGGCGGCAAGACGCTGGTAGCGCGGGTGCAGGACGAGGCGCGGGTGCCGGTCTTCGCCCACCTCGAGGGCCTGTGCCACACCTTCATCGACAGGTCGGCCGATCTCGACATGGCCGTATCGGTGACCCTCAACGCCAAGATGCGCCGGACCGGCATCTGCGGGGCGACCGAGACGCTGCTGGTGCATCGCGACGTGGTCGATACCCACCTCAAGCCGGTGATTGATGCGCTGGTGGCGAAGGGCTGCGAGATCCGCGGCGATGCGACGGTCATGGCGCTGATCCCGGAGGCCATCGCGGCGACCGAAACCGACTGGCAGACCGAGTACGAGGACGCCATCATCTCGGTGAAGGTGGTAGCCGATGTCGGTGAGGCCATCGCGCATGTCGGCAAGTACTCGTCGCACCACACCGAGGCGATCATCACCGAGGACCCGGCAGCGGTGGCGCGGTGGTTCAACGAGATCGACTCGGCCGTGCTGCTGCACAACGCCTCCACCCAGTTTTCCGATGGCGGCGAGTTCGGCTTCGGCGGCGAGATCGGCATAGCGACGGGCAAGTTCCATGCGCGCGGTCCGGTCGGGGTCGATCAGCTCTGCTCCTTCAAATACCTGATCGAAGGCACGGGGCAGACACGGCCTTGACCTCAGCTGCCCATCCCGCGGCGCTCACCGCCCTGCCGCCGCATGCCCCCGGCATGCGGATCGGGCTGTTTGGCGGCAGCTTCAACCCCATCCACGAGGGTCACCGGCTGGTGGCCGAGCAGTGCCTTAAGCGGCTGGCGCTCGATGCGGTGTGGCTGCTGGTCTCGCCGGGCAATCCGCTGAAGGACCACTCCGAACTCGCCCCGCTGGCCGAGCGCGTCGAGGCGGCGCGAGCGCTGACGGCGAACCCGCGCATCCATGTGACCGCCTTCGAGGCGAAGCACGATTTCCACTACACCGTCGATACGCTCGAATGGCTGGCGCGCACCTGCGAGGGCAGCCGCTTCGTGTGGATCATGGGCGCCGACAACCTGGCGCAGTTCGATCGCTGGGAGCGCTGGGAGACGATCGCGCGACTGATGCCGATCGCCGTCTATGCCCGTCCGGGGTCGACGCTGCGGGCCACCGCCTCGCGCGCCGCGGTCGCGCTGAAGCCGTACCGGCTGCCGGAGGCAGAGGCGGAGGTGCTGGCGGGGCGGGATACACCGGCCTGGGTTTACCTCCACGGGATCACCTCGAAGCAATCTTCCAGCGCCATCCGTGCCCGCAACAAGGCTCCGGCAAATTGATGCAAGCGCCCAGCCTTGCGAAACGATGCCCGAAGCGTCATATTAGAAGAGTAGTGGTTTTAAGCCACTCTGGATGGGATCACGGCAATAGCTACGCACCTAGCGTTCCCTATACCGATCAACCAAGGATAGCTGAAACAAGCATGACCCGTGCTTACGCATGGGCTGAGGCCATTTGCTGATGGCATCACCCAGAAAGAAACCCGCCCCCGCCCCGGCTATCGAGCCCGTCGCGGAGCTCGCCAATGATAACGCCATGATCGACCTGGTGCTCAAGAGCCTCGACGATGCCAAGGCCGAGCAGACGGTGTCGATCGACATCACCGGCAAGTCGTCGCTGACCGATCACATGGTCGTCACGTCCGGCCGGTCGAACCGTCACGTCAGCGCTCTCGCCGACCAGCTGGTCACCGCGCTGCGCGATGGCGGCTTCGGCAAGCCACGTGTCGAGGGCCTGCCGCATGCCGACTGGGTGCTGGTGGATGCCGGCGACGTCATCGTCCACATCTTCCGCCCCGAAGTGCGCGAGTTCTACAACATCGAAAAGATGTGGGCCGTGGACTTCGCTCCCGACGGGCGCTGACCCTTCGACGCAGTGCGCATCGCCATCGCCGCCATCGGCCGGATGAAGCAGGGCCCTGAGCGCGAGCTGGTCTCGCGCTACCTTGACCGGGCCCGGGCGTCGGGCAAGGCGCTCGCGCTCACCGGTTTCGATGTGCTTGAGTTCGCCGAATCCCGCGCCGGCTCTGCCGATGCGCGCAAGGACGAGGAAGCGCGGACGCTGTCCGCGGCCTTGCCCGAGGGCGTGCGCGTTGTGCTCGACGAACACGGCAAATCTATCTCGTCGCAGGCCTTTGCAACGCAGCTTGGCCGTTGGCGCGACGATGGGCGCGCGGCCGTCAGCTTCGTCATCGGCGGCGCGGATGGACATGGCCGCGACCTGCTGTCGGGCGCCGACCTGACGTTGAGCTTCTCGCCGCTGACGTGGCCGCATCAGATGGTGCGCATCATGCTGGCCGAGCAGCTCTACCGGACGACGACGATCCTGTCGGGGCACCCTTATCATCGGGAATAAGCGCGCCATCAAAGGGCCGCAACGATCTTCCATTCGCCGCGCTTGCATTCATTCGGGCTAGAGTGCGACAGATGATTCGAGCGGATCGGGGAGTTTGATGCCGGCAGCGGGCTGGTCGACCAGGGCACTTGTGGCAGGCGCCGTGCTGGCGCTCGCGCTGGGTCCGGCCGCGTTCGCCCAGACGGCACCGGCTACGCCTGCTGCGGGCGAGGAACTGACCCTCCGCCCCTCGATCGACGATACGGCGCCCGTCGATCCTGCCGAAGCCATCGACCCCACTGTCACCTCCGCCGCCCCCCAGCCGGCGGCGACGCCGGAACTGGAGACGCAGCAGAAGGCCCTCGCCGACGTCGAGGCCTCGATCACCGTGTCGAAGGAGCGCGCTGACGCATTGAAGCGGGAGATCGAGGCGATGCAGGGCGACCGCTCACGGCAGAACGCTGCCCTGATCGCTGCCGCCCAGCGGGTGAAGCTCGCCGAGGCAGACATTGCCGTACTCGAGGACCGCATGGGTGACCTGATCGTACAGGAGTTCGAAGTGCGCGGCCGCCTTGATGGCGCCGACGAGAACATCTCGAGCGTGCTGGCCGCGCTCCAACGCATCTCTCGCGACCCGCCGCCGGCCCTGATGATCAACCCCGACAATGCGCTCGACAGCGCCCGCTCGGCCCTGCTCATCGCCGCTATCGTGCCGCAGCTGCGCAACAGGGCCGAAACCGTCACGGCCGACCTCAACCAGTTGGGTGCCATCAAGGCCGCCGCGCTGGAGCAGCAGGAAAAGCTCGAGGCCAACCTGCAGGTGCTCGAAGAGGAGCAATTGCGGATCGGCAGCCTGATCGCCGCCCGCAAGCAATCCGAGAACCTCGCCACCGCCGCGCTCGCCAGTGAGGAGGCCGAAGCGCAGGCGCTGGCCGACAAGGCCACCTCGCTGCGGCAGTTCATCGACGACCTCGCCGCCCGTGCCGCTGCAGTTGCCACCGCCGCGCAGGCGACCGAGGCGGCCAACAATGGCGGCACCGCCCCGGCGCTCGACCAGCAGACCATCAAGATGGCCCTTGCCAACCCGGACCGCACCCAGCCGGCGGTGCCCTTCGTGCAGGCAAGGGGCTTCCTCGCCATGCCCTCGTCCGGCGTCACTGTGATCGAATACGGCGCCGGCGATGGCTTTGGCGGCATCTCGCGCGGCCTGTCGGTGGTGACGCGCGCCGACGCCCAGGTGGTATCGCCGGCCGATGGCTGGGTGCTGTTCGCTGGCGACTACCTCAATGATGGCAAGATCGTCATTCTCAATGCCGGTCAGGATTACACGGTGCTGCTCGCCGGCCTCGAAAAGGTCGACGTCCGCATCGGGCAGTTCGTGATGATGGGAGAGCCTGTCGGCGCCATGGGATCACAGACAATTGGCCGTACGATCGCGACCAGTGCTGGTGTCTCAAGACCGACG
>CAMDAL010000101.1 GCA_945888565.1 Devosia equisanguinis
ACTGTTCCAGCCGGGCCAGGCGCTCGTTGACCTCACGGATGGTCGCTTCGAGGGCAGAGTCATCGGCCGGCCGTTCGGCGGCGACGCGCTCCATGACGCGGCCGAGCCGCTTCTCGAGTTCGGCATACTCGGTTTCGCCGATGCGCGGCTCGCGGTCGGCCAGCGCTGCGGTCGTGCGTTGCGCTACCTTGTCGGCGAGCGCTTCGAGATCGGTCCTGACGTCGGTGGGGGTGCTGTAGAGCTTGGCGAGGCCGGTGAGCTGCTCGCCGGTCTGGTCCATCCGCGCCACAAGCTGACGCACCTGCGCCTCGAGCTGGCCGACGTTGAGTTCGGGCGGATTGGCCACCTTGACGGAGATGACCTCGAGCTGCGTCTCTATGGCGGCAAAGCGCGGCTCCATCGCCTCGACCACGGCCGAGCGCATGGCGTCAACATCGGCCTTGAGTACGGTGGCCGCAGGGCCGCGCACCTCGATATCGGAAATGCGCTGATTCAGGGCATCGACGAGTTCGATCAGGCCCTGCGGCTGCTGGGGCGCCTTCATGGCGGCTGCGAAGCGCTGCAGCTCGTCGGTGATCTTCTCGAGCTCGGCGGGTGGCATGGCCATCTGCCGCTCGATGCCATCGACGCGGTCATAGATGGCGCGGACGCCGTCCTCGATCGCCTGCATGGCGTCCTTGAGGCCGGCCGGTGGCACGTCGGCGCGGTTGGCGACCTGCACCTGCAGGTCGGCGAGGCGGCCGACAGTGGCGGTGACATCGTCGAGACGGCGGCTGAGGCCGGTATTGTCGGTCTTGTCGACCAGTTGCACCTGCAGGTCGGCGAGCTTGCCGACGGTGGCGGTGACGTCGTCGAGACGGCGGGTGAGCCCCGAGGTATCGGAGCGATCGACCAGCTTGACCTGCAGGTCCGCGAGACGTCCAACCGTTGCGGTGACCTCGTCGAGCCGCTGGTTCAGCGCGGTGCTGTCGGACTTGCTGGCGAGCTGCACCTGCAGGTCGGCAAGGCGACCGACGGTGGCGGTGACGTCGTCGAGGCGCTGGTTCAGGCCGGAGGTGTCGGAGCGATCGGCATAAGCCTTCTGCAGCTCGGCCAGCTTGGCGACAGTCTGGCTCACATCGTCCAGCCGGCGGGTGAGCGCCGACACGTCGATCTGCGGTTCGCGCGCCACGAGCTTGGCGAGGCTGGCGATCTGGCCTTCGAGCCGCTTCACCTGCCCGGTTTCGCCGACGGCGCCGGCAAGCAATTCGACGACCTGGCTCAGTTGCCCGACCTGGTCGGCGATTTCCTTGACGTTGGCGGTCTGGCCGCGCGCCTGCGACCGCAGCTCGCCCTCAAAGCGCTCGAGGCGCGACGAGATGCTGCCCACGGCCTCGGCGAGTTCGTTGAAGCGCGGCATATCCGTAGCGCGCACCGGCGCCAGCGGTGGCGGAACCTGCGGCGGCGGGGCGAAATGGCGGGAGCGGATCTGCTGGATGGCGGATTCGAGGGTATCGCGCGGGTTGGGCGCGGTTCCGGCGGCGGGGAGGTCGTCGCGATCGGAGAAACGGGAGACGGCGCGCTGCACCGAGCGCAGGGCTTCGCGATGGCGCGTCTCGGGCTCGATCTCGGTGACCTGGTGGCGCAGATCGCGCATCCGCTCGGTCAATCCCGTGTAGCCGGGTTCGGGCTGGGTGCGGGCAACCTGGGTCTCGACCTGATCGAGCAAAGCCACCAGCTCGCTTCGCAGGTCCTGCCATTCGCCGGCATCGGCTTGCTGATCGTGAGGGTTGGCGCGGACCATTGACGGTTCCCGGAGAAGATTTCAGGGACGCTTCCCTGAGAAAAATGCCGGCCGATCACCCGGTTAGGGCCATGGCCTGCCTGCCACTCTTGGGAAAACATGGTAAAGATCGCGTTAAGCGCCGATGCATTTTGCAACGCAGAGAGTGATGCCGTTAAGATTTCGTGGCTCACGGCCCGCCTTTAGTGGGATACAAAAGGCGAGACCCGCTTGTTACCAAGGCCCGCAGAGGAGAGCTGCCCAACCCCATGACCCGACGGCGCATCATCATCGTAGACGATCACCCGCTTTTCCGTGCCGCGCTCAAACAGACGCTGGCCGGCGGCGACCCTTCGATCACCGTCGAGGAGGCGGGCGATATCGCGACGCTTACCACGGCGCTCGGGGCCGACCGGGAGTGCGACCTGGTGCTGCTCGACCTCAACATGCCCGGCTCGCGCGGCTTTTCGGGCCTGCTGCTGCTGCGCGCCCAGTACCCCGAAATCCCGGTGATGATCATTTCGGCCGTCGACGAGGGCACGGTGGTACGGCGCGCCTTCGAGCTCGGCGCGGCTGGCTACCTGCACAAGTCGGTCGGGCCGACCGATATTCGCCGGGCCATCGAGATGGTGCTCTCGGGCGAGGTTTACGTGCCGGACGGCATGGAACTGCCGGCCGAGGACGCGCAATCGGCGCTGATGCAGCGGCTCGCCACCCTGACCCCGCAGCAGATCCGCGTGCTGATGATGCTCAGCGACGGGCTGATGAACAAGCAGATCGCCTACGAGCTGTCGATTTCCGAGGCAACGGTGAAGGCGCACGTCTCCGCCATCCTGCAGAAACTCGACGTCGACAGCCGGACGCAGGCGGTGATTGCGGCCAGCCGGATCGAGGATGGCCAGTTCGCCGAGCTGCTGTCGCCGAATGACCACTAGTTTGGTCGAGTTAAGTCACGGGCGCCGCATCGTTTTCTGCATATTTCGGGCGCACTAACCTCACCTTTGCATTTAGCTGCTAAGGCTTGATGCAATTCGCGAAAACTGTCGCATTTTCGTCTCCGCCGAGCGCTAGGCCGAGAATGCCCCAGCGCCAAGTGGACGCCGCCCGTGCAGGTCTATCTGCCGATCGCCGAGCTTTCGATGAACCTGTTCTTCCTTGTGGGGATCGGGGGTGCGGTCGGCTTCCTGTCGGGACTGTTCGGGGTGGGCGGCGGATTCCTGCTGACGCCGCTGCTGATCTTTTCGGGCGTGCCCTCCTCCGTCGCCGTCGCCTCGGTGACCGGGCAGGTGGTGGCCGCCTCAACCTCGGGCGCATTGAGTTACTACCGGCGCGGGCAGATCGACCTGCACCTGGCGCTCTACCTGGTGCTGGCCAGCATCCTCGGCTCGTTCGTCGGCGTGTGGATTTTCGGCGTGCTCAGGGCGGTAGGCCAGCTCGACCTGTTCATCTCTCTGGGCTTCCTGATCCTGCTGGGTTTCGTCGGCACGCTGATGATGGTCGAGGCAGTCCGCTCGATCCTGAAGCGCCGCGCCGGCATCGTGGTGCGCGAGAAGCTGCCCAACCAGCATAACTGGTTCCACGGCCTGCCCTTCCGCGTGCGGTTCAAGAAGTCGCGGCTCTATATCTCCGTGGTGCCGGTGCTGCTGCTGGGTTTCTGCATCGGCATCGTCGGCGCACTGCTCGGCATCGGCGGTGGTTTCATCCTGGTGCCGGCGCTGGTCTACCTGCTGCGCGTGCCGGGCAACATGGTGATCGGCACCTCGCTGCTGCAGGTGGTGGCGATGATGGCGGCGACGACCATCCTCCACGCCGTCACCAGCCAGAGCGTCGATATCCTGCTCGCCTTCTGCCTGATGGTCGGCGGCACCGTCGGCGCGCAGTTCGGCGCCTCGGCCGGCAAGTACCTGCGCGGCGAGCAGTTGCGCGCGCTGCTGGCGCTGCTGGTGCTGGCGGTGGCCATCCGCTTCGGCATCAGCCTGATCCTGCCGCCCTCCAACCCGTTCTCGACGGCCGTGATGGGCATCGGGGGGGCGATATGAGGCGGCTGCTGCTTGCCGTGATGTTCGGCGCAATGGCGCTGCCCGTGGCGGCCGAACAACTCGTGACGCAGGTGAGCAGCGAAGAGGTGGCGATAACCTCGAGCTTCGCCGGCCAGACCCTGACGCTGTTCGGCACGATCGCGCCCGAGGCCGGGTCGGAGCAGAAATATGTCGAAGGTCCGTTCCACATCGTCGTGACCGTCACCGGGCCGCTGCAGAAGCGCGTGGCGCGCAAGATGAGCAACCAGTTCGGCATCTGGATCAACACCGAGCAGGCGGTCTACGAGGAGTTCCCGTCGTTCTACCAGGTGCTCAGCGACGCGAAGCTCGACACCATCACCAACCCGGTCACGCTGGCCGAAACCGCCATTCCGCTCGACAGCCCCTCCATCGGCAAGACCAGCGCCCCCTACCCGCAATCGCAGCTGTTCCGTGGCGAACTGGTGAAGCTGATGCAGCGCAAGGGGCACTACGGGCTGAACGAGCAGGGCGTGATCTTCCGGTCCGACACCTTCTATTTCGCCCAGGCAACGCTGCCGTCCGACGCGCCGCCGGGGCCCTACATCGCGCATACCTACCTGTTCAAGGACGGCGAGATCATCGCCCGCAAAACCAATGGCTTCTCGGTGCGCAAGATCGGCTTCGAACGCTTCCTCGGCCTCGCCTCGCGCCAGCAACCGCTGCTCTACGGGCTGGTCTGCGTCGTGCTGGCGGTGTTCACCGGCTGGCTCGGCGGCGTGGTGTTCCGGCGCTGAGCGCTACCACTCAGCCCCGGTGATCAGCCGCTTCGGGCTGACCGGGTAGACACGGCCCCTGCCGATCATCGCTACCTCCAGCGTGGGCCAGTGCAGCAGGCCGAGAAAGGCCGGGGCGAGGATGTTGAGGGTGCCGGTGGAGGCGCCGTAGGCCGGCATGATGAAGGTGCGGTTGTCGTGCACGAAGCAGGGCCGGCGGACCGAGCGGCCGTTCATGGCGATGTGCGCCGAGGGGTGCAGGTGGCCGGCGACGATGCCCTGCTGGTTGCCACCTGCTACATTTCTCTTGGGCTCGTGGAGCAGGGTGAGGCCCGAACGCTCGACAATCGCGGCACAGGTGCCGCCAAGGGTGTGCGGGGCCGGGTCGTGGTTGCCGGAAATCCAGGTCCAGCGAGCTCGCCCCATCAGGGCAGCGAGGCGGAGGCGGTCGGCCGGGAGGAGCGTGGTGCTGCCTTCGTCGCGGTGAAAGCTGTCGCCGAGTGCGATGACTTCGGCGGCCCCGGTCAGGTTGAGGTCGGCTTCGAGGCGGCGCAGGGTCATGCCGGTGTCGTAGGGCGGCAGCAGGCTGCCGCGCCGCGCGAACGATGACAGCTTTTCGAGGTGCAGGTCGGCGACCAGCAAGGCGTTCTCGGCGCGCCAGAACAGGGCACCGGACGGCAGGGCTTCGAACTGGTGGCCGCAAAAGGTGAGCAGCACCGGGGTTTCTTCCTCGTCGGAAAGTGCCGCAGTAGAATACGTCAAACCTGCCCCATCGCTTCCCTGATGAGCTCGTCGGCGGCGTCGGCCATGGCGCTTTCGCGGGCCTCGCCGAAAACGGCCTCTTTGCCGATATCGAGCAGAATCGGTACCGCCAAAGGGGAGATTCGGTCGAGGGGCTTGTGCACGATGTGCTGCCTGATCCGGGCGAGCATGTGGCCGAGCCGCTCGATATCGAGCAGGCCGCGCGCGGCATCGCGCCGCGTCGCCTGGATCAGGATGTGGTCGGGCTCGTGCTGGTAGAGCACGTCGTAGATGATATCGGACGAAACGGTGATCTGCCGCCCGGTCTTTTCCTTCACCCCGACGTGGCGGCGCTCGATCAGGCCGGCGATTATGGCGCAGTTGCGGAAGGTGCGGCGCATCAGTGCGCTCTCGTCGAGCCAGGCTTCGAGGTCGTCGCCCAGCATGTCCTCGTCGAACAGGTCGTCGAGCGACAGGCGGCCGGTGCGGATCAGGCCGGAGAAATCGCCGAGGCCCCAGATGGCAAGGGAATAATCCGATGCCACGAAGCCCAGCGGCCGGGCGCGGGCGCGTTCGAGCCGGCGGGTCAACAGCATGCCGAGGGTCTGGTGCGCGAGGCGGCCCTCGAACGGGTAGCAAACGAGGAAGTTCTGGCTGCCGCGCGGAAAGGTTTCGACCAGCAGGCTGTCGGGCTGCGGCAGCAGCGACGCTTCCTGCTGCAGGCGCAGCCAGTCGGCCACCTGGTCCGGGAGTTGCGACCAGTCGTCGGGGTGGGCGAGCAGCTTGCGCACGCCTTCGGCGAGGAAGGTCGAAAGAGGGAAGCGGCCGCCCATATAGGATGGGATCTTGGGGTCCTTGCCCTGCGAGCGCGAGACATAGGCCTCGCTTTCGACCATGCCCTCGTAGGCCACCACCTCGGAGCCGAAGAGGAACGTGTCGCCCTTGGTGAGGGTGGTGAAGAAGTACTCCTCCATCTCGCCCAGCACGCGACCGCCGCGGCCGATCGGGCCGGTGGTCGCGCCGGTCTTGAAGCCCCTGCCCCGCACCAGCCGCACCTTCACCATCGCCTCCTCGACGATGGTGCCGATGTTGAGCCGGTACTGCTGGGCGATGCCGGGATGGGCGATGCGGAACTTGCCGTCGGGCATCACCTTCAGCTTGGCATAGCGCTCGTAGGCCCGTAGCGCGTAGCCACCGGTGGCGACGAAATCGACGACGCGCTCGAACGTCTCCCAGTCGAGGTCGCGATAAGGCCAGGCGCGGCGGATTTCGTCGTGGAGCGCGACGGGGTCGAAGGCGTCGGCGCAGGCGGAGCCGAGCACGTGCTGGGCCAGCACGTCGAGGCCGCCGGAGACGGGGTCCTCGCTGTCCTGCCAGTTGTGCTGGACCGCTTCGAGCGCCGCCTCGCATTCCAGCACCTCGAAGCGGTTGGAGGGGACGAAGAGCGCCTTCGATGGCTCGTCGAGCCGGTGATTGGCGCGGCCGATGCGCTGCAGCATGCGGCTCGCACCCTTGGGGGCGCCGATCTGCACGACGAGGTCGACATCACCCCAGTCGATACCGAGATCGAGCGTGGAGGTACAGACGACCGCCCGCAGCCGGCCTTCCGCCATGGCCGCTTCCACCTTGCGCCGCTGCTCCACGGCAAGCGAGCCGTGGTGCATGGCGATGGGCAGGTCTTCGTCATTGGCCTCCCACAGCAACTGGAACAGCAGTTCGGCCTGCGAGCGGGTGTTGACGAACAGCAGCGTGGTGCGGTGCGCCTTGATCACCTGGTAGAGGTCGGGGATGGCGTAGGCGGCGGAGTGGCCGGCCCAGGGCACGTACTGCTCGGTGTCGAGGATGCCGATATCGGGCCTCGCGCCGCCCGTCCCCAGCAGGAGCCGGGCCTCGGCATTCGGCACCGGCGTGGCGATCCAGTCGCGCAGGATTTCGGGATGCGCGACTGTGGCGCTGAGCGCCGTGACCCGCAGTTGCGGCGCCAGCGTGCCCAGCCGCGCCAGCCCCAGCGACAGCAGTTCACCGCGCTTGTTGGTGACCATGGCATGCAGTTCGTCGATGACGATGCGCCTGAGGCCGCCGAACAGCTTGCCGGCATCGCCGTGGCTCAGCAGCAGCGCCAGTTGCTCGGGGGTGGTGAGCAGGATGTGCGGCGGATCGGTGCGCTGGCGCTGGCGGCGGTGTGCCGGCGTATCGCCGGTGCGGGCCTCGACCTTGATCGGCAGCCCCATCTCGGTGACAGGCGCCATCAGGTTGCGCTGCACATCGACGGCGAGGGCCTTCAGCGGCGACAGGTAGAGGGTGTGGAGGCCCTTCGCGGGGTTTTCGATCAGGTCGTTGATGGTGGGCAGGAACCCGGCCAGCGTCTTGCCGGCACCGGTGGGCGCGATCAGCAGCGCCGAGTCACCCGCCTCGGTCGCTTCCAGCACATCGAGCTGGTGGGCGCGGGGCGACCAGCCTTTGCTTGCAAACCAGTCGGCAATCTGGGGGTGGAGAGGCAAGCTGCGTTCCCGGTTTGTGCGCAGTATGGGGTGTGCGCGCGGAGGCGGCAAGTGCTAGAAGTCTCGCTACGGAGGGCTTCGATGAACGACAACGAACCGCAGGTGTTGCAACTGGCGCCGGAGGCAGCGCTGACCGCCATCGCCGACAGGGCCCTCTCGGTGCTGGCAGGGCGCGGTGGACGGATCGCGGTGGGCATCTCAGGTGGTCCCGGCGTCGGTAAATCGACGCTCGCGGTGCGGCTGGTCGAGGCGTTGAACGCCGCCACCCCCGGGCTCGCCGCCTATGTGCCGATGGACGGGTTCCACATGCGGCACGCCAAGCTCGAATCGTTGGGGACGGTGAAGGACAAGGGCGCGCCGCACACCTTCGAGGGCGCGGCGTTCGCCGAGTTCCTCGCCGGGGTGAAGGCGGCAACGACGCCGATCAGCGGGCCGGGCTATTCGCGCGAGATCGAGGACGTGGTGGTCGACGCATTCATCGTGCCGGCCAGCGCGCGGGTGCTGGTGGTGGAGGGCAACTACCTGCTGCTCGCCAACGCCCCATGGTGGCAGGTGCGGCCGCTGCTCGACCTCGCCGTGTTCATCGACGTGCCGCGCGATGCGGTGAAGGCACGCCTGCTGAAGCGCCACGCCGAGCACGGGCTGTTCAGCGAGGCGCGCAACCGCGAGCACGTCGAACGGGTCGACCTCGCCAACTACGACCTGGTGAAGCGCTCCCGCGGCCGGGCGGACCTGGCGATCGATCTGGTGACGGAGGGGTAGAGGCTGCGGCGAAACGGGCTCGCGTTGTGCCTGTGCTGCCCCCTCCACCGGCTACGCCGGTCCCCCTCCCCCGCTTCGCAGGGGAGGATCCGGCCAGTCGCCGTGGGGGCCACATTGGGTCTTCCCCCGTGTAACGGGGGAAGGGGACCATGCGGAGCATGGTGAAGGGGGCGGCATAGGCACAGCGTTTGAACGCCCGGCGCTACAAGCTCGCTTTGCCGCTCGCCCACTCTTGGGTGGTCTGGCCGGTGAGTTGCGACACCGAGGTCAGGCCCCGGCTCCGCACTGCAGCGGCCAACCCGCGTTTGATGCGGTCGAGCATGTCGAGGCCGCCGAAGACCAGCGCCGAGTAGAGCTGGATGGCGTCGGCGCCGGCTTCGAACTTGGCGACGGCGCTTTCGGGCGAGTGGATACCGCCGACGCCGATGATCGGCAGCGTGCCGACGCGCTGGCGAACCTGCGCGAGTTTACGGGTGGAAAGGTTGAAGAGCGGCTTGCCGGAGAGACCGCCGGTTTCGGTGGCGTTCTCCATGCCCTCGACCGGGTCGCGGGTGATGGTGGTGTTGGAGACGATGAGGCCGTCGAGGTCGGTGGCCAGCACCACCCGAGCAATGCTGTCGAGCGCCTTCTCGTCGAGGTCGGGCGCGATCTTCAACAGTACCGGGACGCGGACAGAGGCCTTTGAGCGCGCCTTCAGCACGGCGCCGAGCAGCCGCTCCAGCGCCTCGTCGGCCTGCAGGTTGCGCAGCCCGGGCGTGTTGGGCGAGGAGATGTTGATCGTCAGGTAGTCGGCGACTTCGGCGAAGCGGGTGACGCCGGTGACGTAGTCGGCGACGAAATCCCCGGAATCCTTGTTGGCGCCGATATTCACCCCGAGGATGGCGCCGATATGCGCGCCCTTGAGCCGCGCGAAGGCCGCGTCGTGACCCTCGTTGTTGAAGCCCATGCGGTTGATGACGCCGTCGGCGGCCGCGATGCGGAACAGCCGCGGCTTGGGGTTGCCGGTCTGCGGGCGCGGCGTGACGGTGCCGATCTCGACCATGCCGAAGCCCATGCGGGCGAGCGGCTTCGGGACCTCGGCGTTCTTGTCGAAGCCGGCGGCCATACCGACCGGGTTCTTCAGGTCGAGGCCGCAGAGCGTCGTGCGCAGTTCGGGCGGATCGACCCCATCCTGCTCCGGCGCGAGGCCGAGGCGGAGGGCCGAGATGGTGGCACCGTGGGCGATTTCGGGGTCCATCTTCAGCAGCGCCTCGCGCGTGAAGCCGGAAACGAGCGGCATGCGCAGCAGCGGCGACAGGCGGGAGAGGATCACTTTACCCAGTCCGGCAGGGCGACGCTGCCATCGGCGGCGACGTCGATATGGGCGATCGGACCAAGCGCGTGCATCGGCAGTTCGGCGTAGAGGTGCGGGAAGAGTTCGCCGTTGCGCGACGCCTCCCACTGCATCGCCGCGCCGAAGGGAGCGCAGGCGAGCTGGAAAAGCACCTGGTCGGTGAGGCCGGCGAAGTAGAGCCTGATGGTTTCGGGCAGCTGGGCGGCAGTCGACAGGTGGATATAGCCATCCGCCTTGTCGATCGGCTGGCCGACGAAAGTGCCGGAAGCGATCGAGGCGTCGTACACCTCGCGGCTGACGACCTTGTAGACGAATTCGGGGGTTTGCATCGGGGTGACCATGGCGCGGGAACCTAGTGGGGCCCGCACGGAATCACAAGTTGCGCCGCGCGACTTTACAGCGGCGGGCGGCGCGGGCTAAATAGGATAAGTTTCCTCATCGACGAGGAATCCATCCCGCTGCATGGACCGCCCGAATGGTCTCGCATGTCGATATCTGGAACGCGATCGACGCGCTGGCCGAGCGTCACGGCTTTTCCGCGTCCGGCCTCGCACGCGTGGCCGGGCTCGATGCGACGGCATTCAACAAATCGAAGCGGATCAGCAAGGACGGGCGCGAGCGCTGGCCCTCGACCGAAAGCATCGCCAAGGTGCTGGAGGCCACGGGCGAGAACTTTGACGCGTTCCTGTCCGGCGGCGGTGCCTTCGTGCAGATGCGCGGGCCGGAGATCGTGCGGCCGGTCGTGCCGCTGCTCGGGCTGGCGCAGGCGGGGTCGGGCGGCTTCTTCGATTCGGCGGGGTTCCCGGCCGGACAGGGCTGGGACGTGGTGGAGCTGCCATCGAGCCAGGAAGACGGCACCTACGCGCTCGAAGTGAGCGGCGATTCCATGCTGCCGCTCTATCGCGACGGCGACGTGGTTGTGGTGTCACCCACCGCGCAGATGCGGCGCGGCGACCGCGTGGTGGTGCGCACCAAGGGCGGCGAAGTGCTGGTGAAGGTGCTGTACCGGCAGACGCCCAAGGCGGTCGAGTTGCATTCGCTCAACCCGGTACATGCCCCGCGCACCATCGAGGTGCATGAGATCGAGGGCATGGGCCGCATCGTCTGGGCCAGCCAGTAGTTTCACCTGCCCATTAGTTTCACCTGCCCAGTTCGTCGCCTGCCATGGAGGAGCGAAGATGAGTTCCGATCTCGAGATCCTGGTGCCGCAGAGCGGTAGCGGCCCCGGCGTGCTTGTGGTGCATCCGTGGTGGGGACGGAACGCGACGGTGCGCGACTACGGCCGGGCGCTGTCGGAGCTTGGCTTCGTCGTCGGGCTGCTGGACGCGTTCGAGGGGACGGTGGTGACTGACCGCGACGATGCGCAGGCGCTGATCGAGAAGCACTGGCAGGCGGCGCCGGGGCGGGTGACGGCGGCGTTCGAGCGGCTGGCCGGGCACGCGGGAGTGCGTGGTCCGATCAGCGGCGTGGGGTTCTCGTTTGGGGCGTTCCAGTTGCTGGGGCTGATGGACACGCTGCCGCTGCACCGGCTGGTGACCTACTACGCCGACCGCGAGGTGAAGCTGGGTGCCGTGCCGGTGCTCGGGCATTTCGCCGAGACCGACGAGTTTCAGGATGACCAGCCGGGCATGATCCGGATGCTGGAGGCGGCCGGCGCACCGGGCGGCGCGAGCGTCTATCCGGGGACACGGCATTGGTTCGCCGAGAAGGACCGGCCGGAGTTCGATGCGGCAGCGGCGCGGAGCGCGTTCGAGCGGACTGTGACGTTTCTCAGGGGGTGAGGGGCTGGGCGCTGGTCGTTTGTGCTGACGCCGAGCCCGTGCCGCCCCCTCCACCGGCTACGCCGGTCCCCCTCCCCCGCTTCGCAGGGGAGGATCAGAAAGGCATGCTGCCGGATGCCCCCTCCACCACGCTACGCGTGGTCCCCCTCCCCCGCTTCGCGGTGGAGGAGCACCG
>CAMDAL010000102.1 GCA_945888565.1 Devosia equisanguinis
CGTCGGGTCTCGTAGGCGCGGCGGTGACCATCGGCGCCGACCTGATCGCGCAGCACGCACTCGGCCGCAACCAGCTGCCGGCCGGCGTCGTCACCGGCGCCATCGGCGCGCTGTTCCTCATCTACCTGCTCGCCGCCGCGAACCGCTCCGGTCGCGGCGGCTGAAAGGACTGCCATGAGCCAGAACCACCAGCTTTCGGCCACCGACGTGACGCTCGGCTATGGCGAGCGCACCATCGTCGAAAAGCTGAGCATCACGCTGCCGCCCGGCAAGTTCACTGTGATCGTCGGAGCCAATGCCTGCGGCAAGTCCACCCTGCTGCGCGGGCTGGCGCGGCTGCTGGCACCGGTCTCGGGAGCAGTCTACCTCGATGGCCGTGCCATCCACCGGATGTCGACGCGGGAAGTGGCAACGGTGCTCGGCGTGCTGCCGCAGACGCCGGTCGCACCCGACGGCATCACCGTCGCCGACCTCGTCGGCCGGGGCCGCTACCCGCACCAGGGCTGGTTCCGCCAGTGGACGGCTGCCGACGACGCCGCGGTCGCTTCGGCCCTGCAAGCGACCGACACGCTCGACCTCGCGCAGCGCTCGGTCGACGAACTCTCGGGCGGGCAGCGGCAGCGGGTGTGGATCGCCATGGCGCTGGCGCAGCGCACCGACATCCTGCTGCTCGACGAGCCGACCACCTTCCTCGACATCAACCACCAGGTCGAAGTGCTCGACCTCCTCACCGACCTGGTCCGCACACAGGGCCGCACGGTTGTGGCCGTGCTGCACGACCTCAACCTCGCCTGCCGCTATGCCGACCACATCGTCGCCATGCAGGGCGGCCGTATCGTGGCCGAAGGCGCCCCGGCGCAGGTGATGCAGCCGGCGGTGGTCAGGACCGTGTTCGGCATCGACAGCGAAGTGGTGATCGACCCGGTGTCGCAAAGCCCGATGATCGTGCCCATCGGCAGGCACCACCGGCTGAAGCTGGCGGTGCCGGCCGAGTAGCTCACTGCCGGTCGAGCCAGAGGCCGACCTGATCCATCAAGTAGTTTGTTCCCGCCTCGCGCTTGGCCGAGGTATCGAGCCCGTCGAGGAAGGCGCCATCCTCGCGCAGCACCATGCGGGTGCCGCCGTCCTTTGCGGTGAACTCGATGGTGGCGACGCTGACCGAGATGCGCTGGCCGTTCATGTGCATCTCGTAGGTGTAGATGATGCGGTTGTCGGGCACGATATCGCGATAGCTGACGTCGTAGATGAAGTCGGTGTCGCCCATCTTCTCCGCATTGTATTCACGGCCGCCCTCGCGAAACTCGAAGATCTGCTGCGGCTTGGCCGGATCGGGCGAACCGAACCACTGGCGCTTGAACTCGGGATTGGACCACGCCGAAAACACCTTCGCCACCGGGTGGGGGTAGATGCGCTCGATGGTGAAGCTGCCGTGCGCGATGGAACGTTCGGCCATAGTTGGTCTCCGTTGGATGTGCTGAGCCGTGGCCGGCTAAGCCCCGGCGGCGTTTCGGTGGTGTCTGTGGTTCAGGATGACGGCTTGTCGGGCGGCAGGGCGTCGAGGAAGGCGCCGAGGCGGTCGAGGCGCTTCTCCCAGCCGACGCGGCGGTCGTTGATCCACTGCTCGACCATGGTGAGGGCTCCCGCGTCGATGGTGCAGGTGCGCACGCGGCCGACCTTCTGGGTCGTCACCAGCCCGCTCTCTTCGAGCACCTTCAGGTGCTGGACAATGGCCGGCAGCGACATGCTGAACGGCTCGGCCAGCTCGCTCACCGAGGCTGTCCCGCGACTTAGGCGCTCCACCATGCGCCGCCTTGTGGGGTCGGCGAGGGCCTGGAACATGGCGTCGAGGGTCTGTTCTTGGTTAAGCATGGCGTTAAGTATCGCCATGCCGCTCTGCGTGTCAATGGTAAAGTGAAAACTTAAGTTACGCTCAGATGGCCGAGAGGCTGACCGGCTCGGTGGTCCACTGCGTGGTCTGGCTGGTGTTCAGCCGCTCGACCCGAATCAGCTTGGGCGGACCGCTGAGCTGGCCGAAGAAGGTCAGGAAGGCGCTGTCGGCGGCGTCGCGGCCAACCGCGATCTTCAGGATGCCTTCGAGCGGGCAGAGGCGCGTCGCGTCGAACAGGTACCACTGGCCGCCGAGATAGGCCTCGAACACGGCGTGGAAATCCTGCGGCACCAGGTCGAGCGCATAGGCCGACACGAAGCGCGCCGGAATACCCAGCGCGCGGGCGAAAGTGATACCCAGGTGCGCGAAGTCGCGGCAAACACCGGCCCGCAGAGTGAAGGTGTCGTAGGCCGAGGTGCTCGAATCGCTGGAGCCTTCGAGATAGTCGACGTTTTCGTAGATCCAGTTGCAGATCGCCGTGACCTTCTCGTAGCCGTCACCGATCTCGCCGAACTGCCGCCAGGCAAAGCGCGCCAGCTTGTCGGACTGGCAGTAGCGGCTGGGGTAGAGGTGGTTCATCACGTCGAACGGCAGCTCGATGATGGGCACCTGCGGAATGCTGCCGATGCTGCGGGTCGTCGGGGTCGATTCGATCTCCGCCGTATACCACACGCTGTAGGTGCCCGGCTGGAGCAGCATCCGCCGGTAGCGGTTGCCGGTCTCGGGCACCTCATACTCTTCCGACTGCACCTGCGGCTCGATGGTGAAGGCTTCGCCGAGGATGCGCTGCCGGCCGCCGCGCTGGGCCTCGACATTCAGGAGCACCGTCGTGGGGCTGGCGATGTCGTACTGGAGCTCGCAGCGCAGGCGAAATTGCATCTTGGACCTTCGGGGCATGGGAAGAGGACAGGGCAAACGACAATTCGGCTGCAAAGCGAAAGTTCCGCGGAACTCCGGCGTGTTCCGGGCTATTGTTCCCGCACGGCGCACTCTACGGATACTCGATGACAATTCTCAGGGTGCAGCACCTTACCACGTATTCCTATGCGCGCCCCGTCCGCTTCGGCGACCACCGACTGATGTTCCGGCCGCGCGACAGCTACGACCAGCGGCTGCTCAGCGCCCACATGAAGGTTGGTCCCGAACCGGCCGACACGTGGTGGATTCACGACGTTTTCGGCAACTGCGTCACCAATGTCAGCTTCTCCGGCTCGGCCCAGAAGCTGACCTTCGAGACCGGCATCGTGCTCGATCACACGCCGCAGATGGCGCCGCGCTTCCGCACCGAGGAACGGGCCAAGCACTGGCCGTTCGAGTACGATTCCGACATCCGGCCCGATCTGGCGCCCTACATACGCGTGCATAGTCCGAGCCCGGACCTCTCTGCATGGGCGCTGAAGTTCAGCCGCTCGGGCCTCCCCACCGAAACCGGGCACCTGCTGATGACCATGACCATGGGCATCCGCGAGAGCTTCATCTACTCGCGCCGCACCGATCCGGGCACGCAGCCGCCGCAGCTGACGCTCGCGACGATGACCGGCACCTGCCGCGATTTCGCCTGGCTGATGATCGAGGCGTGCCGTTCGCTTGGCTTCGCCGCCCGCTTCGTCACCGGCTACATCTATGTGCCGTCACGCGATGGTCCGGTGCTGCGCGGCGGCGGGGCGACGCATGCCTGGGTGCAGGTGTTCCTGCCCGGCGCCGGCTGGGTCGAGTTCGATCCCACCAACGGCATCGTCGGCAACAAGGACCTGATCCGGGTCGGCGTGGCCCGCGAGCCGGCGCAGGCGCGCCCCCTGAGCGGCAGCTTCATCGGCGACCGCGGCGACTACCTGGGCATGGATGTGCAGGTGCACGTCACCACTGACCCGCTGGCCCTCCGCCTCCCGCGGTCGACGCCAGACACGAATCCGAGCGGCGAGATGCAGGACGTCACGAGCGCCTGATCGCGATCGCCTCGATCTCGACCAGCGCGTCTGCATCCACCAGCTTGCAGCCGATGGTGGATCGGGCAGGGGGCTCGTGCGGGAAGTAGGTGGTGTAGACCGCGTTCATCGCCGGGAAGTTGGCCAAGTCGGTGATGAACACCGTGGTCTTCACCACGTCGCCCATCGAACCCCCTGCCGCGTCGAGCAGGGCCGCCATCTTGTCGAGCGTCACCCGGGTCTGCTCGGCGATGTCGTCCGGATAGGTGCCGTCAGGGCGCGACCCGACCTGTCCGGTGACAAACACGAACTGCTCGGTGGCAATGGCAGGGGTAAGCGGCAATCCGGCAAACGTGCCGATGGCGATGCGGGACATAGGTGAGGGCAATCCTTTGTGGGTGGGCCGAGCGTAGCCCCAACGCCGCCGGATTCGGAAGCTTCCGCCGCTTCTTGGCCCGCTCGCCGGTCGCCCGGCCGCCGTCCGGCCGCGAATCTCGCAGCCACGGCAGCCGGGCGGAGCAGTCATCGCGCGGCGGGTGCCTGGCCGCTCAGTTGAGCACCCGGCGGGCTGCCGCCATTGCGTTTTCCTGCCGCACCGCCTCGCGGCGGGCTCCGGTGACGCAGACGACATCGCCGCCAAAGGCTTCGCGCCAGACATAGCCGGTGATGCAGGTGTTGGGGCCGTAGGCGCCGGCCGGGTCGATGCGCGACAGGGCTGCGGCATTTTCGTTGGCGGCGCGCTGGCGCGAATTGGGGGTGACGCAGACATGGTCGCCCGGGGCGGCGTCGCGCCAGACATAGCCATCAATGCAGGTGTCCGGGCCAAAGGCCAGGGCACGGCGCGACGGCCCGAGCCGGTTCTCGTTCTGAATGGCGTCCCGACGATCGGGCGTCACGCAGACAACGTCGCCGCCAAAGGCCTCGCGCCAGACGAAACTATTGAGGCAGGTATTGGGGCCATAGGCACCGGCGGGATCGATGCGGGACGCGGCAAGCGCGTTTTCCTCGGCGGCGCGCTGGCGACCGATCGGCTTGACGCAGACGTGGTCGCCCGGCGCGGCATCGCGCCAGACAAAGCCCTCTGCACAGGTATCGGGGCCGAAGGGCTGCGCCACGGCGACGGGCGCCACGGCAAAGCTGCAGGCAACGAGGGCGGCGGAGAGGAGGGATTTCGAAATGAGGTTCATTTTGGCGTTCCTTCTGGTTCCATGAGGAAATGCCGCTGCCCTGGCATCTTGGAACCACATTGGCGCCACGGACCTGTACAGGTGCTGAGGCCGACGTTTAGCGGCCGTTCATCGAGGGGGGTGGGGATCTTTCGAGTGTGTGCCGAGCCGACGATTGGCCTGAGCGTGCCGGCTAGGGATGCCGCGACGGAAGTTGACGTTGGCCGAACGAACTCCGGCGTTTCACGTACACAGCGCTCCGACACCGTCGCACGCGTTCGCGCGCGCAAAGGAGCTATACAAGCGAGTTACAGCAATGTTTCGGGAAAAATTCTGGCGCGCCCTAGGGGAATCGAACCCCTGTTCCCGCCGTGAGAGGGCGGTGTCCTGACCGCTAGACGAAGGGCGCCGCACGGAATGACCCTGCTCTTATTGGGAGCCGGGCGGATCGTCAAGCGTGTTTGACCCGGGCTTAACGCAAGACCGCTCGGTGGGCGCGGGCAGTTCAAGGAGATGCCGAAGGCTGAGCCTGCCGACCACCGGGCGGATACTCGGCAAGGGTGGGAGCGCGTGCTTTCAAGCCATCTCCGTAGAGGCGGGGAGAGCCACGAACCATCGCAATGGGGGGAAGTGAAGTGGTACGCCCTAGGGGAGTCGAACCCCTCTCTGCACCGTGAAAGGGTGCCGTCCTAACCGATAGACGAAGGGCGCCTCCGGAAGTGGGGACCGTATAGAAAGCTTCATCCGGGCTGGCAAGCGAAAATCCGCACTCAGCAGCCCGAAAATGTGATGGGCTTGCCGCGACCGCGCGGACGCTCGCGAACGTCGACGTGAATGTAGTTGCGGCCGGGGTAGCAGCCGAGGCCGCCGACCTGCGGGTTCTTCATCGCGAACGCAATGATCTGACGCTTGTCGACGCCGGGGATGTAGATGTCTGCCGCCATGCACTTGGTGTGGTAGCTCGCATCCTCGCCGCCCGCGAGGATGTTGCGGATAGGGTCCCGATAGCCCGAGGTCAGGACCACCTTGCGGCCGAACTTGCGTTCGAACGAGCCGAGCATCGCCTTCAGCTTGGGCGACATGCACGAGTTGTCGACGTCCCAGGAGGCGAGGAACATGCCGTTGCGCTGCACGAAGCCGTTATAGCTCGCCGGCCCGCCGCCCATGGAAATGCAGCCGGCCAGCAGCGCAGCCAGGCACAGGGCAGCAATCAGTCGAAACATCAGAGACTTCCCGGCAAGCGGCGGCCCCGAGGGGCGGCGGATTACCGGGAAGCTAGTAATTTTAAGCTAATTGCCGGCTAAGCGGCGTGGTGAACGCGCCGTTACCAGGCGCCGGTGTTCGGCATCGACGACCACGGCTCGGCCGGCGGCAGCGGGCTGCCCTTTTGCAGGATCTCGACCGAAATGTTGTCCGGCGAGCGCACGAAGGCCATGTTGCCGTCGCGCGGCGGGCGATTGATGGTGTAGCCCATGTCCTGCATGTGCTTGCAGAAGTCGTAGATGTTGTCGACCTCGTAGGCGAGGTGGCCGAAGTTGCGGCCGCCCGTATAGACCTCCGGGTCCCAGTTGAAGGTCAGTTCCACCGGCGTCTCGTGCTGGCCGGGAGGGGCGAGGAAGATCAGGGTGTAGCGGCCCTTCTCGTTGTCGGTGCGGCGCACTTCCTTGAGCCCGAGGCCGTCGCGATAGAAGCGCAGCGATTGCTCGACATTGGTCACGCGGACCATGGTGTGCAGATATTTCATAGCGTTTTCCTCACCTTGATTCAGTTCGGCGGGAGAGTAGGAGCCGGTGCCGGCAGCGGCAACCGCGACTAAGTGTGGCCAATCTGCAATTACCTTAACAAATGCATAATCGGTTCTTAACGGGGCGCGGTGAATCGGACACAGTGAAGCTTGCTTGTAGCGTACCCCGTTAGCGGCGGGGCGAGTACGAAAAGGCTGAGGGCATGGGGGCCAAGTTCACGTCGGACGGCGATCATCCGGGATTCGGGTCAGGTGACACGGAGCAGGATGGCAGCGCGACACATATCCACACCGGTGACGCCGGCCTGGATGTCATCGAGGTTGTCGGTGCCATCAAGTGGTTCGACGCAGGTAAGGGGTTTGGCTTCATCGTCCCGGACGATGGCCGGGCCGATGTGCTGCTGCACGTCACCTGCCTCAGGCGCGATGGCTACCAGACGGCCTATGAGGGCGCCCGCGTCGTCTGCGAGGCACTAGCCCGTCCCGGCGGGCTGCAGGCGTTCCGCATCCTGTCGATGGACGAATCGACCGCCAAGCACCCCACGCAGATGCCGGCGCCGCGCACTCACGTGACCGTCGAGCCGACGAGCAAGCTCGAGCGGCTCGAGGTGAAGTGGTTCAACCGCATCCGCGGCTTCGGCTTCCTGTCGGCCGGTGACACTGCTCCGGATATCTTCGTGCACATGGAAACGCTGCGTCGTTTCGGCATCACCGAACTGCGGCCCGGCCAGCATGTGCTGGTGCGCTACGGCAACGGTCCCAAGGGACTGATGGTCGCCGAGATCCGGCCGGACGGCTGGGGCGACGCGCCAAGTTCCCACTGAGCTTCGCGCAGTTCCTGAATAAACGCCGCCGAGGGCCTGAGTGCGCAGCACAATCATGCCCGGCGTGCGCCTGTGAAGGGGCGGCGCTGACGTGAACCGGTTCTGGATCCTCGGTGCCCTGCTGGTGCTGGTAGCGGCCGGCGTTGTCGGCTGGCTGACCGCCGACAACGAGGCGCGGCTCTTGGCGGTGCCGATTCTCGCCGACGTGACGACGCCGGGTTGCGACGGTCCGGGGCGGGTGCACCTCAGGGCCGGCAATGCCTCAGGCCGGACTGTCGCCAGGATCGAGGGCGTACTGTCTATCGCGGCTTCGCCCAGCGAGCCGCCAATCCCGATCGGCAATTTCGAGCTCGGCGAACCAATCGCAGCGGGGCAGGCGGTCACGGCCTGCGTGCCGGTCGACGAAGCGCTGGTTGGCGACAGGTCGCGGGAGACGCTGATCTGGCTGGCGCAGTCGAGCATTGTCGAGTTCGCCGACTAACGCAGCCACCACAACGTGCATTCCTTCGCGCGTCGTCCCGTCCTATGGTCGGGTCAACAACACCAACCGCGACGTTTCCCATGCACCACCTGCGTTCCCTCACTGCCGCCGTGGCGGCACTCCTGCTGCTTGTTGTCGCCGCGTTCGCGGACGATGCGCAGCTCAGCATCACCAGCGCCACGGGCGAGCACCGGTTCACGGTCGAGGTGGTGGATACCAACGAGACGCGGGCGCAGGGCCTGATGTTCCGCAAGGAACTGGCGCCCGACGCAGGCATGCTGTTCGACTTCAAGGAGAGCCGTCAGGTTGCCTTCTGGATGGAGAACACGCTGATTCCGCTCGACATGCTGTTCGTGAAGGAGGACGGCACGATCGCCAACATCCACGTCAACGCCACGCCGCTCGACCGCACCTCGATCCCGTCCGCCGGGCCGGTGCAGTTCGTGCTCGAGATCACCGGCGGACGGTCGGTTGAACTTGGCATCGTCGCCGGCGACAAGGTCGTCCACGACCGCATCGCCGGGCTCTAGTTACGCCAGCCGGCTGAGCACCATGCAGTCGAGCACCGCTATGAGGTGCAGGCTGGCGCCGACGACCACGAAGCCATGCCACAGGGCGTTGTGGAAGGTGAGCTTCTCCCACAGGTGGAAGATCACGCCGACGCTGTAGGTAACGCCACCCGCCACCAGCAGCCACAGCGACACCGGGGGCAGGTGGGCGGCGAGCCCCTGCAGCATCAGCACGCCACTCCAGCCGATGCCGAGGTAGAGGATGATGGCGCCGCGGCCGAAGCGCTGCGGCACCAGCAACTTCAGCAGCATGCCGGTGAGGGCCGCGCCCCAGATCAGCACGCCCAGCCCGATGTTGAACGGGGTGGCGCCGAGCAGCACCAGGAACGGCGTATAGGTGCCGGCGATGAACAGGAAGATCGCCGCCTGGTCGAGCCGGGCCAGCGTCCGTTTGGCACGCGAATCGATCGGGCAGAGGTTGAAGGCGAGCGAGATGCCGAGCACCGCCAGCAGCGAGCCGACATAGAGCACCAGCGCGGGCAGTTCGTCTGGAGCGGTCTCATAAGCGGCGAAGGTGAGCAGCACCGCGCCGAGCGCCACCGCGACCAGGATGCCTACCCCATGCACGATGCCGTCGGCGACGAGTTCGGCCAGAGTGAAAGGGCGGCCGCGGGTCCACCAGGTGCGGGCAATGACGGCGTCGGACGGCACTAGCAGGGCTCCATGCAATTAAGTTGTGACAATCCCGTCATCCGGCCGTCACAGTCAACCCATTCGCCTCGCCAGCGCTTGACACGTAACGGCCTTGTTACGACCGTCCGCATCTTGGGAGCGTGGGCGCGTTGTGATGAGTCTCGTGGAGCTGTTTTCGGCCCTGGCCGACCCAACCCGTTGCCGGGTCGTGGAAATGCTGCATGAACGTCCACGACCGGTGCACGAACTGGCGGCGGCGTTCGATATCTCGCGCCCTGCCATCAGCCGGCACCTGAAAGTGCTGAAGGATGTCGGGCTGGTCGTCGAGGAAAAGACCGGACGCGAGAACGTCTACTCGCTGCAGCGCGCTGAATTGAAGCCGATGCAGGATTGGCTGGAGAAGCACCGGACCGCCAGGGCGCCGAAGAAGGCCGGCAAGCCGAAGGGTATCGTCGAAGTGGCCGTGGTGGCGCCTGAGCCGGTGCTCGTCGTCGTCGCCGTTGACGCGCCCGACGCGGCTCCGCCAACACCCGTTGTGGAACCAGTCATCGTCGCCGCAGTCGAAGCCGACAAGCCGAAGCGCCGGCCGCCCCGTGAGGTCATCGCTAGGCCGCCCGTCGCCGCACCGCAGCTGTCGTTTTTCGACCTCTAGGGCAGGGGGCCCGGCAGCGGCTCGTCGATGCGGCCGGTGAGGTAATAGCCGACGAGGCCGAGCCATTCGCGCAGCGCCATGTTGCTGGTCACGAGGTTTTCGGCGATCTCATCCAGGCTGATCCCGAACTGCTCGTTGCTTGCTGCCAGGTAGTCCGCTGGCCAGGGCACGACCGGAAACTCGGCGCGACGGAACAGCCCGACCGATCGGGGCATGTGGAAGGCCGAAGTAACCAGAAGCCAGGTCTCGCCCGGCTTCGGCTGCGCCATCGCCCTGGCGTTGACCGCGTTCTCCTCGGTGTTGCGGGACTCGCCTTCCAGCAACAGCCGCTCGCGGGCGATGCCGAAATCGGTGAAGAAGCGGGCTCCGGCCACAGCCTCGGCCTCCTGGCCGCTCAGCAGCGCCGATCCACCGCCGGCGATCAGCACCCGTGCCTCGGGGTGACGCAGGGCCAGTCGCAACGCTTCGACGAAGCGATCACCGGAACGGCCCAGCTCCCAGCCACCGCGCACCCGGTTCACGCCGCTGTCCATGCCGCCGCCGAGCACCACAATGCCGTCGATCCGGTCGGGCTCGGCCGGGCGCACGAAGCGGTTTTCCAGCGGCCCGATGGCCACATAGGCGAAGCTGGTGAAGCTGCACAGCGCCAGCAGCAGCGTTGCGACCGTCACCGAGGCCGCGGCAAGTCGCCGCCGCTTCAGCCACATCAGCAGCAGCCCGAGCACCAGCAGCAACGCCACCAGCGACACCGGCTGCGCCATCGTCCAGAAGATTCGGGTGAGGTAGGGGAACATGGCGGCGGACCGGTTGGCTTGTCGGGCGCCAGGCGCGCAGGACTGTGGTGACCTCGGGTGGATTCGAACCACCGACCAACAGCTTAGAAGGCTGCTGCTCTATCCCCTGAGCTACGAGGCCATATGCGTCGTTTAGCGCAAAGGTTGCGGCTTGTCAGTCGTCATGGCGTGAAGCCCGTGCCGAGCCAGATTTCGTAGCGGCCGAGGCTGCGTCCCAGACGCATCGGTTCGACCAAGTCGATCTGTTCGACCGTGTCGAAGCGCTCCTGCAGTCGACCGCGACCTCCGAACAGGATCATATCCCCGCCAGCGTCGCCCGGACCGAGGGTCCGTCCCGTCAACCGGTCGATGCGCCCGCCCATGTCCGTGACATTGGCATCGCTGCCGAGGGCAAAAGCCAGTCGCGCCAACTGGGCGTAGGCCGTTCCCACGATCGCTACGGCATCGCGCTCGGCGGCATGCCTCGAGACGGCGGGGGCCAACTGTTCAAAGCTCATCGTGGTCGCCGCCTCGTAGTCGCGAATGCCGAGCAGGTCGGTCGGCCATGGCGCGAGGACGAAATAGAGCGTCGCGACCGTGTTGATGAGCACGCCCCAGCCAAGGTGCAGGCCGATCAGCCAGCGCGAGCGCAGATAGAGCGGCGCAATCAGCATGAAAGGCAGGAAGCTCAGGACCAGCCAGTGCGGGCTGACCTGCGTGCCGAACGCGCCCCAGGCCGAGAGCGGCAGCAGGGCCAGCGTCGAGATGATGGCGGTGCCACGCCCGATCAGCATGATTCCCGCCTGGCGGGACTTCGCTTGAACGCCAAAGATGAAACGGCAGAAGCCGACGACAAGAAAGGGCGACAGCATCAGAATCGAGAGGAGGATCGTGCGCAGCAGAAGCAACGGCGTGAAGCCGGCAGCCTTTTCGTTCAGGCGGTCCACTGCATGCAATTCGACCGAGACGAAGCGGTGCTCGGCGTTCCAGATCAGCACCGGCAGGACAAGGATGAAGGTCAGGGCGCCCGCTGCAGAGAGGTGCGGCG
>CAMDAL010000103.1 GCA_945888565.1 Devosia equisanguinis
TCGGTCGGCAGCGCACCGATCCGCGCATGCGGCAGCCGGTCGTACCAGGGGCCGACGCTACCCAGGTGCCCGGTGGTGCCATACGGCTCCTTGCCGAGCACCGGGCTCATTTCAGTCGCAGCCGGCGTGCCGCCGAAGAAGTCCGCACCCGGAGGCGGAGCGGTCGCCAGGTCCTTGAGCCAGGCCTGGTCGACGAACTCGCTGTTCCAGTGGGTGAAGAGGCTGACGGAGTAGGCGCTGCCCATGAGCGCGTCGAAATTTTCGACCACCGTCTCGAAGGGCAGGTTGCGGTAGACGGTCTGCCGGATGTCGAAGCGCGGCACGAGGTCGAGCGTCATCGCCACCACCACGCCGAGCGCCCCGAGCCCGACAACGGCACCGTCGAAGTCGGCATCGCCCCGCTTCAGGGTTAGCAGATCGCCCGAGGCGGTGACGATATCGAGGCCCGCTACCGAAGCCGCGAGATTGCGGTTGTGGTTGCCCGACCCATGCGTCGCCGTCGAGACCGCACCGACGATGGTGAAATCCGGTACCGATGGCAGGTTGAACAGTGCGAAGCCCGCCGCATCGATCGCCGGCGCCAGCTCGGCATAGGTGGTGCCACCGTCGATGGTAACGGTCTTCGCCGCCCGGTCGATCTCGGCCCGGCGCGGCAGCGCCCGCAGCGATAGCAGCGCACCGGCGGTGTCGGCGATGTGGTTGAACGAATGCCGCGCCCCGACCACCCGCACCTTGTCCGCCCCGCGCACGATCTCCTGCACCTCGGCGACGCTTGCCGGATGATGCGTCGAAGCCGCCCCGAACGCGACGTGCTCGGACCAATTGTGGCTGATCTTGTTCATGGAATCCCGTCCCCCCGATGGCGGGGGATATTCATGAGGCGCGGGTAGGCTGACAAGGGATGTATCGACCGGGCCGCCCGCTACTTCCCCTCGAGCTCTCGCAGCGCCTCGGCCTCCTCGGCCGTCAGTTCGCTGACCCCGGTGACCACTCGACGCTTCCGCCGCGCCGCGAGGAACACCACCGCGACGCCGCCAAGCAGCATTACCGGTCCGGCGATCCACAGCAGCAGGGTATGCGGCGCGAGCACCGGGTTGAGCAGCACATACTCGCCGTAGCGCGCCACGACGAACGACCGCACCTGGTCGTCGCTATCACCCGCCACCAGCCGCTCGCGCACGATCAGCCGGAGGTCGCGCGCCAATGCGGCCTCGGAATCGTCGATCGACTGGTTCTGGCAGACGAGGCAGCGCAGCCCTGTCGAGATCTCGCGCGCGCGGGACTCAAGCGCGGGGTCGGCGAGGATCTCGTCCGGCCGCACCGCCAGTGCCGGGGCACTCAGCGTCAGCAGCAGGACGAGTGCGACGAGCCACCTCATTCCGCTGCCACCCGCGCCTGAGACGGCTTCGGTGCGCCGATGCGCAGGCGGCGATAGCTCAGCGACAGGAAGCCGGCGCCAGCCATCAGCACGCAGCCGAGCCAGATCAGCGTCACGTAGGGCTTGTACCAAAGGCGCACAACGGACTGTCCGTCGGCCTGCGGCTCACCCAGCTGCAGATAGAGCTGGCTCAGGCCGTAGGTCAGGATCGCCGCCTCGGTCGTCGGCATGCCGCTCGCCACGTAGTTCCGCCGCTCGGCCGCTGTGGTCCGCAACTCGCCCCCTGGCGAGGCGACCGAGAAGGTACCGGTGTCGGAGGTGAAGTTCGGTCCCTCCTCGTGCCGGATCCCCTGGAAGCTGACCTCATACCCGGCAATGTTGGAGACCTGCCCCTCGGTCATGGTCGTTACCACTTCAACCTGCCAGGCGCTGGCCGCGACGATGCCGATCACTGTGAGCCCCATCCCCAGATGCGCCAGCGCCGTCGCCCACGCGGTGCGCGGCAGGCCGAACAGACGGCGGAACGAGGTGACGACGTCGGTGCGGAAGAACTTTGCCCGGTCGATCAGCTCCGCCAACGCCCCGAAGCTGACCCAGAAGCCGAGCAACAAGCCGAGCGGAGCCAGCGAGATCGAGGCGCCGGTCAGTGCAAAGCAGAGGATGGTGACGAACAGCGCCAGTCCGGCCGCCCCGGCCAGCCGCTGTGTCACCGCGATCAGGTCACCGCGCTTCCAGCCGAGGAACGGCCCGAACGGCAGCACGATCAGCAGCGGCACCATGATGATGCCGAAGGTCAGGTTGAAGAACGGCTCGCCCACCGAGATCGTCTCGCCGGTCAGCGCATCGAGCACCAGCGGATAGAGCGTCCCCACCAGCACCGCCGCCGTCGCCGAGGCGAGGAACAGGTTGTTGAGGATCAGCGCGCCCTCGCGCGAGATCGGCGCAAACAGCCCGCCATGCTTCAAGGAGCCGGCCCGGAAGGCAAACAGCGCGAACGCTCCGCCGATGAACAGCGCGAGCAGCGCCAGGATCACCATGCCGCGCGTCGGGTCGGCGGCGAAGGTATGTACCGAGGTGAGGATGCCGGAGCGCACCATGAAGGTGCCGAGCAGGCTCAGCGAAAAGGTAATGATGGAGAGGAAGATCGTCCAGATCTTCAGCGCATTGCGCTTTTCCATCACCAGCGCCGAGTGCAGCAGCGCGGTGCCGGCAAGCCAGGGCATGAAGCTGGCATTCTCCACCGGGTCCCAGAACCACCAGCCGCCCCAGCCGAGTTCGTAATAGGCCCAGTACGACCCCATGGCGATGCCGAGGGTGAGGAAGGCCCAGCTGAACAGCGTCCAAGGCCGCACCCAGCGCGCCCACGCCGCATCGATCTTGCCCGAGATCAGCGCCGCGATGGCGAAGCTGAAGCAGATCGAGAACCCGACATAGCCGGCGTAGAGCAGCGGCGGATGGATGGCGAGGCCGATATCCTGCAGCACCGGGTTCAGGTCCTGCCCCTCGAACGGAGCGGGTACGAGGCGCGCAAACGGGTTGGAGGTGAAGATGGTGAAGCCGAGAAAGGCCGCCGTCAGCAGGCTCTGCATCGCCAGCACCAGCGTCAGCAGGTCCTTGGGCAGGCTGCGGCCCGATGCGGCAACGGCGGCGCCCATGATCACGAGGATCAGCACCCACAGCACCATCGAGCCTTCGTGGTTCCCCCACACGGCGGTGATCTTGTAGATCAACGGCTGCAGCGAGAACGAATGGTCGGCGGCAAGCTTGAGCGAGAAGTCCGAAACCACGAAGGCCTGGATCAGCGCGCCGAACGCCGCCGCCACCAGCAGGAACTGTAGCAGCGCCCCCTGCTGCAGATAGCCGGCAAACGCGTCACGCTTCCAGAACACCAGTCCCATCACCGCCGACACCGAGGCGATGCCAAAGGCCAGGATCAGCGCGAAATGTCCGAGCTCGATGCTCATGATCAGGTCCCCGTCGCTGCGACGGTCTGCGCGAGCGTGCGGGCCGAGCAGTTGTCGTTGGCCAGCACCTCGGGAATGACGGCGCCGTCGGCGTTCGCCTGGCGCTGCCACTCACCGGTGGCCTTCAGCTTGTCCACCACTTCCTTGGGCATGTAGTTCTCATCGTGCTTGGCGAGCACGTTGGACGCCGTGAACTTGCCATTGATCGCCATCGCCCCCTCGACCACCACGCCCTGGTTGGAGCGGAACAGGTCGGGCAACAACCCGGTATAGGCTACGGTCATCTCGGTCGCGCCATCAGTGACGATGAAGTCCGTCGTTTCTCCGGCGCGCGAGCAGGAATTCGCCTTCACCAGTCCGCCCAGACGTATCGGCGTGCCCGTGGCGATCTGCTTTTCGAGGATTTCGCTCGGCGAATAGAAGAACACGATCTGGTCGCGCAGGGCAAAGAAGATCAGCCCGGCGGCTACCGCCAGCACACTGCCGAGACCGGCGATGATCGAGAGACGTTTCTGCTTACGGGTCAATTGCTTGCCACCAATCCATTGTCTGCCGCCAGCACGTCCAGCTCGGTCCGCACGCTGGCGTCCGGATAAGCCTTCCGGGCCGTGTCATACGCCTCTTGCGCCAGTTCGTCTTGACCCTGGACAAGCCGCGAGCGCACCAGCCGCGTCCACTCCTCGATCGTGCCGCCGTCCTGCGTGAGCCGCGCAGCGAGTCCGTCCACCATGGCCGCCACCGCGGTATCGTCGGGCAACTGGATATCACCGTTCAGCGACGCAACGGCAGCTTCCAGCCCCGCCCGGGCGTCGGCCAGCCAGGACTCATCGCCCTGGCCCAGCACGATCAGCGCCTCCCAGGCGACCTTGGCTGTCTCGAAATCGCCGCGCTGCATCGCCTCGCCGGCAATATAGTAGCGCGAGCGGACGTGTGCGGGGTCGCGCGCCGCGGCGCTCTCGAACAAGGTCAGCGGCTCGCCCGATGCACTGCCGCCCGCTCCGAGCATCAGCGCCTCGCCCAGATCGGTCTCGCGGTCGGCGGTGGCGCCATCGAGCGCGATCACCTTGCGCAGCGCGTTGGCCGCGTCTCCATACCGGCCCAGTTGCATGTAGGCGGGCGCGATCACCGTCCAGCCCTGCAATTCGTCCGGCGTCTGCTGCAGCCGCTTCTCGATCTGCGCCACTGCCGTATCGAGCGTCATTTCCGTCGGCGGCATATCGGCGCGAGTCTCGAGCGGCAATGCCGGCAGTTCTGGTCGGCCGATCGCGGCGTACACACCGACGCTGAGCACCGCCGTCGCCGCCACTGCCACGCCGACCAGCAGCTGACGCGGCGCCTTGCCGATGGCCTTCGCCGTCGCTTCCGCCTTCACCCGCATCACCTCGCGCGCCACCTCTGCCCGGGCCGCCACCGCCTCGGCGGGCTCCAGCCGGCCCAGCGCCGCATCGCTCTCGATTTCGCGCAGTTGCAGCCTCAGATGCGCGAGCTCTGGCGACTCATCTGTCTCGCCGGGCGCCATGGTCCGCCGGCCGGCGCCCGCGTAGTACAGCGCGGCGCACGCGATGGCGGTAACGAGTAGAGCAAGCAACCAAAAAAGCATGTGCAGGAATCTGCCTTGGACGACGCGAGCTGAGGTGGCGCCGATATAATGGCATTCGGGCAGAATATGCACCGGTGCACATCAAAGTGTGGGAGGCGCATTGCCGCAGTCCACCAAACCGGATGCGAATCGCCTTGGGGACGGCATGCAGGACAACGCCTACGACCACCTGATCATCGGCTCGACGCCGCTTGCCGGTCTCGTCGCGGGCCTGCTCAGGCGCGAGCATGGACGGCGCGTCTGCCTCGTCGCCGAGCCATGGTCGTCATTCGGGCTGGAACGGCGGTTCGATTGCAGCATCGAGCCCGTCACCCGCCCGCAGACCCTGATCCTTCTGAAGCGCCTTGCCGCCGAGACGCTGAAGCTCATCAACGGCGTCGGCAAGGGCCTGACCGACAAGGTCGATCCGCTGCTGGTGGCCGAGGACCAGGCCAGCAAGGCGGCACTCGGGCATTTCCTGCACCTCGCGCAACTGCTCGGCATCGAGGTCGAGCGGGTGGCGGATCGCACGGTCAGCGAGGGCAGCCTGCTGCGGGTGCGCGGCCAGCACCTCATCGTCCATCACCGCTTCGCCCCGGCGCTCGAAGCCTGGCTCGATGCTGCCGAAGTGCGCCGCCTCGACCCCGACGACACCGCGATCACCATCCGCAAGGACGGCACGGCCCGAATCGCGGCCGGAGGCCTCGAAGCCGAGGCAGCGGCAGTGCTGCTGGCTGACGACGCGGCGATCCTCGCCCACCTGCCGCCCGATGCGTGGGACCGCTCCATCGTCCGCACTGTCGCAACAGCGCTGCTGCTGCAACCGGCCAAGCCCGCACCCGTGCCGCTGAGTCTCTGGCTCGACCGCAACCTCGTGCTGCACCAGGAGCCCAAAGGTCCGCTCGCCGCTACCCTGACCGGCGATCGCAGCACCGCCGAAGCGCGGGTGGCTGGTGCGACGCCCCGCTCCCTGCCGCTCCGCCGGGCCGGCGAATCGCGCACCGATGGGCTGGCAACCAGCGATGGCGCGCCCCTCCTCGCCCCGGCTCGCGGAATCAAGCTCACCCATCTGGCCGGCTTCGGGCTGACGGGCGCCTTCTTTGCCCCCGCCATCGCCCGGCAGCTCGCCGGGGTGGCGACCGAGGACGAGGTGGCGTGGTTCGCGGCGCATGGCGCGACGCGCGGCAATCTTCGCCTCAATGCCGCCGAGTACGGGGCGGTGACGATCGCATGACCAGCCAACCCCACCGCCTCCCCGCGGACGCCCGGCACGGCCTCGGTGGCTCGGAGCTCGATCGTAACAAGCCGCTGCGCTTCCGGCTCAATGGCCGCGAGGTCGAGGGCTTTGCCGGCGATACCGTCCTGTCTGCGGCCCTCGCCAACGGCATCCAGTCGGCCGGCCGGCACGGCGATATCCCGCTGGCGCTCGATGAGACCTTCGCGCCACTGGTCGCAACCCGCGTGAGCGGAGCGCTGCCGATGGACCGCACGCCGGCCATCGACGGGGCAGAGTTCACGACAATCGGCGTCCGGCGCGACCCGATCGCCTCGAGCGGCCTGCTGGGCGCCATCCGGAACCTGATGGTCGGGCCCAACCGCACCCTCAACCACCGCTACGGCGATGTGCCGCCATCGCCCGAGCCCTGGCGCAGCGCGGCACCCGAAGAACAGCTGACCGCCGATTTTGCCATCATCGGCGGCGGCGTTGCCGGACTCGCCGCGGCGGGCGCCGCCGCTGCCGCCGGCAAAAGCGCGGTCCTCATCGAACGCACCCGCAGCCTCGGCGGCGCCATCCGCTTCTTCGGCGCGGTAGAAGCCGAAGATTCGCCCGACGATACGCTCAACACCCTGACGCGGGCGCTCGACGGCAAGACGCCCGTCACCCGCCTGACCGGCGCCGAAGCCTTCAACATCGATGGCAGCACGGTGAAGGTGCACCAGGTGGTCGCCGAGGGGACGCGCCTTCGCTCGCGGGTCGTCACCGTCACCGCCGACACCATCATCCTCGCCGCCGGTGCGCTCGAACGGCTGCCGGTGTTTGCCGGCAACCGGGCGCCGGGCGTCGTCAGCGCGCTCGCAGCCCATGCGCGAGCCCGCCGCTACGGCATCTGGGTGGGCAAGCGGGTCATCGTCAACACGCCACACAGCTTCGCCTATCGGCTGGCGCTGCAGGCCGCCGACGTCGGTATCGCGGTGCAGCGGATCGTCGATACACGCATCAACCCGCACTCGCGCTTCGTGGATTTCGCCAAGGCGAGCGGCATCACGCTGGGTTCGGGCCTCGTCGCCAGCCGCGCCGATGCGATCAAGCGCAACGAGCCCGGGTTGCGGGTCGGCTTCGCCGTCGCCATCGACGAAATCGCGCAGGACAGCCAGACCATCGAGACCGACACGCTGATCGCGGCCGGCAGCTGGCAGCCCGACCTCACCCTGTGGCTCTCGGCCGGCGGCAGCGTCGGCTGGGACGCGCCGAACCACCGGCTCGGCCCGCGCGGCACGCGCGAAAACCTCGTGCTGGTCGGTGCGGCGGCAGGCTGGCGCTCCACCACCGCGGCCATCGGCAGCGCCCGCGCCGCCGTCGCCACAGCCCTCGGCAAACCGCCTGCGCCGTTCGAGGATATCCGCATCGATACGGCCTTCGAGACCCCCGACGCGCCAACCCCCGTCGCACCGCGCCGCGTCACCGGACCGGCCTATCTCGATCGGGGCATCAGCCTCGTCACTCGCCGCTCCGCCGCGCCGGAACTGGCCCAGCACCCCGTCGCCCTCAGCCTCGGCGACATTGCCGCCGCCGTGCAGATCGGCGCCATGCAGCCGCGTGACGCCGGTCATGTCGCGGCCGAACGCGCTGGCATCTCGGGCGACATCACCGGCGGCAGCTGGACCCTGCCCGCCGAGCCCGCCAGCGACGGCCCGCCGCCCATCCCGGCCTACCTGGCCGGCCGCTTCGGTCCCAAGCCGCAGATCTGCGTGGTCACCGCCTTCGACCCGCGGCATTTCGAGCCGGGCTGCCTGCTGTTCGAGCGCTCCGAGCACCTCGATCCGCTGAAGGCCATCGGCGTCGTCTATGCCCCCGCCCCAGGCGGCGCGCCCGGCGGCACCGCCGTCATCGGCACGCTACCGGCCGACGGCACGCTGTTCGTGCGCGACAGCAGCGGCGCCGTCTCGTCCAAGGTGACCGAGAAGCTGAAGGTGAAGGGCTAGGAGACCCGGCGCTCGGCGCTGTCCCGCGCGCGTTTCAGCACCTCGGCATACTCGCCGTTGAAGCGCAGCTCCGTCATCTTGATCGCCGCGTCGAGCCGCTGGCCGGTCACCCGGTCGGATGGGTTCGAGCGGAACAGTTCGAGGTTGCGCTGCACGTGGATCTCGAGCGCCTGCCCCACCTGCTGCCAGGTCTGGTCGAACAGGGCGTTGAGCGCCAGCGACTCGCGCGAGTCCCGCACCGTCGCGAGCACATAGCAGCCGTTCAGCGCCGCCAGAAGCTGGTCCGCATCGACCCGGTCGGTGCCCGCATGCCGGCGCAGCGCCAGGTTGATCGAGGGCCCGACATCCTTGAGCTTGGGTTCCACCAGTTCCGACACCGTCGTCGTCAGCCCGGCGGCGATCGACGACCAGCGCGACAGCCGGTTCAGCTCCACAAAGCCCATCACCGCGCGCATCAGGCGGTGGAAGCGGTCGATGGCGCGGCACACCATGTCGATATCGGCAAAGGCGCCATGCTGCTGCAGCGCCGGGATCTGCGACTGGGCGTGGGAGAAGATCGAATCGACCAGCGGCCCGAACCCCGCCCGCGTGATCGCCTGCTCGGTCGCGCCGCCGGCAATGCGAATCACCGCCTGCATCAGCTTGGTGGGGTTGTTCACCTGGCCCATGGCGGCCTGCATCAGCAAGGCCGTTACGGAGTGGTCATTGAGCGGCATCGACTGCAGCGCCATGGCCAGGCCCGCCTCGTCGGCCATGCCGTTGGCGGCGCGGCCGAAGCTCTGCGCCTTGTCCAGCAGGTTGCGGCACTTGAGGGCGCTGCGCACTGTCGCGATCCGGCTGTACGGCGCCTCGCCGCCCACCTGCATGATCAGCCGGCGCTCCGCATCGGCATTCGCCGTGGCCGCGTTCACCGCGTCGCGCGAGCGCTGCAGGATCTCCGGCATCGCCCGGTCGAGTTCCTCGCGCGCCGCCGGATCGTCGGGCGACAGGTCGAGCCGCATCAGGTCGGGGGCCACGTCGCGCGATATCCACGTCCAGATCGCCTGCGCGTGGGCCTCGGCGATTGCGCCGTCGAAATCGAAGGTCGTCGGATCGGGCACCAGCACGGCGTCGATCAGGCCGTGGAACGGCCGACCCGCATGCTCACGCGCACGTCGCTGGGTGGCGCTCTGCGGCTTGTTCTGGCTGGCAGAAATTTCGGGCATAGGTCCGTCGGGGCAAGAGGTGCCAAAGGTAGGTTCAGCCTACCGCCCCGAAGTAAACAAACACTATCAAAGCACTGCGCGTTAACGCGACATCGGTCGGCGTCAGCCGGCGACAGTCCAACCGCCCGTGGCGTCCTTGCAGGCAGTGCCCTGCTTGGTGAAAGCGGCGCCCGCGATAGTCACCACATGGGTGAAGTTGCGGCAGCTGGTATTGTTGACCTGCACATAGGGGCCAACCGTCACGCTGCCCGAGGTGGCGCCCGTCTTGCCCCAGTTGCGCGGTGCGCCGGGGCGACCAAAATTCAGCGCGTTGATCTGCGCGGTCGCCGCATCGGCACGGTCACCGCCCGAGAGCTTGGCGTAGGCGCCGGCATCGATGAAGGCGCTGGCATCGCCCGCCGTCTGCGCATTGACCGCCACCACTACCGGCTCCACCGGCGCGACTGCGACCGGCATCAGCACCGAACCCGGCGTCGGCTGGATCGGCGTCGGCTGCGCCTGCAGGTTGGACGATGGCGCGGAACTGCAACCGGCCAGCAGAACGGCAACGAGAAGCGGGGCGAAACGAATGGTCTGCTGCATTGAAGCTCTATCGAAGCGGAGGGTGGCCGGACGAGGTAATCCCCGCCTTATTCCTTGCGTATTGAGGCGAAAGTGCGGAACCCGGCCACTTTGGCGGCTGGAAGCCGAAGTTCGGCCAGAAGTCCGCCGAGCACCGAGCGCTTCAATTGCAGCGAGCCTCCGTAGACGTCAACCAGTTCCTTGACGATATCCAGCCCCAGCCCCGAGCCGGGGGTCTTCTCGTCCAGCCTGACGCCGCGCCGCAACACCTTCACCGCCTCTTCCTCGCTCAGGCCCGGACCGTCATCGTCGATCTTGATCAGCAGGTTGGTGTTCTGCCCGCTGCGCTCGGCGATGACCGTGACCCCGATCGAGGATTTCGCCCACTTGCAGGCATTGTCGAGCAGGTTGCCCGCCATCTCCTCAAGGTCGCCCTCGTCGCCGCGGAACCAGGGCAGCGATGCATCCGGACGCACCATGGCGATCGTCACCCGCTGGTTGAGCTTCTGCATCACCCGGGTCAGCCGCAGCATCACGTGCGTTGCATCCGCCCGCTTGCCCACCACCGTCGAGCGCGTCGCGAGCCGGGCCCGGTCGAGGTAGGTCGATACCAGCTGGCTCATCTTCTCGGTCTCGCTGGAGACCACCTTGGCCAGCGGGTTCTTGTTGTCGCTCGCCGCCTCGTTGCGCAGCACCGCGATGGGCGTCTTCAGCCCATGCGCCAGGTTGCCCACCTGGTTGCGGGCGCGCTCGACGATCTGGGCGTTGGAGCGCAGCAGTTCGTTGATCTCATCGGACAGCGGCGCCAGTTCCGCCGGGTAGACATGCGTCAGCGCCGCCGACTCGCCCTCGCGCACCTGCTCCACCTCGCGTCGCAGCTGGCCGACCGGCCTCAGCGCGATGCGCGCCACGATGGTCGACATCACCGCCAGCATGATCGCCACCGCGCCGAGCACGATCAGCGTCTGCCCGCGAAACTCGTCGACCAGCTTCAGGATCTCGTCGAGCGACCCTGTCACCATGATGTGGAGCGGCACACCGTTGACCGTCACCAACCGCTCCAGCACCCGGATCTTGGTGTCGAACGGGTCGGTCAGCACGGCAGTCTTCGAGTTCTTGTCATCGAACGCGCCCGGCAGCGGGTCCAGCACCATGCCGACATAGGAGTTGGAGAAGTTCAGCAGGTCGCCAAAGTCGTCGCGGATGGCCCAATACCAGCCCGAGCCGGTCCGGTCGAAGCGCGGATCGGCGACCCGGATTTGCTCGGAGGTCGGCGTCGCCGAGAGCAGCGTCAGGTCGGTCAGCGTCTCGACCTGAAACTCCAGGGTGTCCTGCAGCGAGGTATCGAGCGCTCGCGAGTAAAGCTCGGTGAGCAGGAACGCCGTCGCCACCAGCGCCACGATCAGCCACCCGGCCGACAGCAGGAACAGCGACGCCGCAATCGACCCGCGCCGCCCATTCCGCTTCGGCATAACCAGCCGCACCAGCGCCCCGGCGCGCTCGCGCAGGGTGTTCCAGGTGGAACCGATGGCGTCGGGGAGTTTCATACGGATGACTTCAGCGCGTTGGGCACCCGAAGCGTGTGTTGCTCCCCCCTCCACCACGCTTCGCGCGGTCCCCCTCCCCAAAAGGGAGGAATGCGATGACCGAAATCCTCCCCCTCTGGGGGAGGTGGCGCGGCGCGCAG
>CAMDAL010000104.1 GCA_945888565.1 Devosia equisanguinis
GACCGCCAACCCTTCGTCCCAACCCACTCGGAGATCAAAACATCAGCCCACACCGCGATGAAAAAGGCGCAGCGCGAACCCGCGCTCGCGGCTCACCCGGCCAGTATCGGAGATAGCCCCGCGTCAGTGTGAATAGGACGGGCTAGGTCCGGATGGACGACCGCCTCCTCAACTCGGCGGTGATCTCGTCAAGCGCGTTGTCGATCCGCTGGAGCATGCCGCAGTACTTCGAGCTGATCGCGGCGGCCGCCGAAAAGGCGAAACAGTAAAGCGTCAGGCGTCCCACGGGTTGAGAAGTGGGACGCCGCAGTCCCGCATGTCGCGATCGCGGGACGCCAGCGCCGCACCCCGCGCTGCAGCGATTGATGCGACCTCTGCGTCGAGTGGCTGGATGGGACGTCCCATCCGCTCTCGGCTGGCGACAATCAGGGCGTATTTCTCGGCGGCCCTTTCGTCGAACGGCAGGATACGACCTGCAAACTGCTCGAGGATCGCGGCAATCACCTCGGCCATTGCGGCCTTCCGTTTGCCATCCGCCATCTTCCGGACACCGTACAGAAGCTCGGCCTTTGTCACTGCCGTGGTCACCATCGCATCGACCGGCTGTTCGCTGAGCCACCTGAGTACTCTCGGCTCGGGGTTCGGCCGAGTGAGTTCGGAGAGCACGTTTGTATCGACGATGATCACTTTTCGAACACGTCAGGAAGTGGTCGCTCCGGACCTCTGGGCGGCAACTCCAAGTCGAACCCACCACCGGCAGCATCGACCATCCGGCGGATGCGGGTCACGAAGTCGCCATGGTCCGGTACCGGCGGGGTCAGCGCCGACCGGAGGATGCGACGTGCCTCCTCCTCCATTGAATTGTTGTTCGCCGCAGCGCGCAGGCGAAGTTGCGTCTTGAGGTCGTCGTCGATCTGGCGAATGGTGAGGCTGGCCACCAGAACCTCCATGCATGCATTGACTGCAATGCTAGCATTGCATGCGGTGCGCATCAATCCTATTGACGGATAGGGTCTTTCCTATCCATAGCTTTCGGCGCGTTTTCTGAGAGCCATGTCCATGTCCGATATCCAGTCGTTCCGCCAGTCCGTCGAAGCCTTCATCGCGGCGCGGGGATGGACACCGACACGGTTCGGTCGAACCATCGCAGGCGATCCGCTGTTCGTTTTCGACCTGCGCGAGGGCCGTGAACCGCGCTCGGAGACCCGCACGCGCATCCTCAAGGCGATGCAGGAACAGGCCGACCAGGCGCTGGAAGCGCCGCTGCGCATCGGCGTGGCCGGGCTTGGCAACGTCGGGGCGACGCTGGTCCGGATCATCCAGAAGGATGGCGAGGAACTGACCCGCAAGCTGGGGCGGAAGATCACCGTCACCGCCGTCTGCGCCCGTTCGCGCAGCCGGGATCGCGGTATCGATGCGAGTGCGGTCAAATGGTTCGACGACCCGGTTGCGCTGGCGAAATCGGATGACATCGACCTGTTCGTCGAACTCATCGGCGGTGAGGACGGCCCGGCGCTGGCTGCGGTGAAAGCGGCGCTGGAGATCGGGCGCCCGGTGGTCACGGCCAACAAGGCGCTGCTGGCCCGCCACGGGGTGAACCTCGCGAAAATCGCCGAGGAATCGGGGGCGCAACTCGGCTTCGAGGCGGCCGTCGCCGGCGGCATTCCGGTGATCAAGACGCTGCGCGAGGGGCTGGGTTCGGCCCGGATCGCGCGGGTCTACGGCATCATGAACGGCACTTGCAACTACATCCTGACGCGGATGGGCAACGAGGGGATCGGCTTTGCCGAATGCCTCGCCGACGCGCAGAAGCTGGGCTACGCCGAGGCCGATCCGAGCTTCGACGTCGATGGGTTCGACACAGCGCACAAGCTCGCCATCCTCGCCTCGCTCTGCTTCGGCTGCGAAATCGCGCCGGACGAAATATTCGTCGAAGGCATCCGCACCATCAGCCAGGCCGACATCAAGGTGGCCGGCGACCTCGGCTACAAGATCAAGCTGCTCGGCATCGCGCAGCGGTCGCCTGATGGTATCGACCAGCGCGTGCATCCGACGCTGGTGAAGAAGACCTCGGCGATCGCCGGCGTCGATGGCGTGCTGAACGCCGTAGCGCTCGAAACCGACCATGTGCACGAACTGCTGCTCGCCGGTCCCGGCGCCGGCGGGCCGCCGACCGCGTCCTCCGTGCTCTCCGACATCCTCGACATCGCCCGCGGCACCCGGGTGCCGCCGCTGGGCGTGCCAGTGGCGGAACTGACGCCCTACCGGCAGGCGCCGATGCGGGCGCACGAGGGCGGCTACTACATCCGACTAAATGTCAGGGACGTGCCGGGGGCGTTTGCCGCTATTGCTACGCGCATGGGTGCCGCGGGCATTTCGCTCGAAAGCGTCATCCAGCGTCCGGATTTGCGTGTTAGCGAACCCGGCGTCAGCGGGACCGAGTCCCGTACGGTGGTGGTGCTCACGCACTCCACGATGGAGCAGTCGGTTCGCGATGCGCTCAGCGCAATCAAGGGCGACGGTTTCATCGTCGGCGATCCGCAGATGATCCGGATCGAAGCCCTATAACGATCTAGCCCCTGCGGCGGGGCAGGGGAGTCCACATGAAGCTCAGCAAGTCCGATCCAGACCGGCGGGCGGCGATCGATCGGTCGCTCACGCTCGAACTGGTGCGCGTCACCGAGGCAGCGGCACTGGCTGCAGCAGCCTGGCGCGGCAAGGGCAACGAGAAGGCAGCCGATGCTGCCGCGGTCGAAGCGATGCGGGCCGAGATGGGCAATGTGCACATCCACGGCCGGATCGTCATCGGCGAGGGCGAGCGCGACGAGGCGCCGATGCTCTGGATCGGCGAGGAAGTCGGCGGCGGCGACGGGCCGGAGGTCGATATCGCGGTCGATCCGCTCGAGGGCACGACGCTGTGCGCCAAGAACCAGCCGGACTCGATCTGCGTGCTGGCCATGGCCGAGCGCGGCGGGCTGCTGAACGCCCCCGACGTCTACATGCAGAAGATCGCCATCGGCGCCGGCTATGCCGACGGCCTCGTCGATCTCGATGCGACGGCGAAGGACAACCTCACGGCGCTGGCGCGCGCCAAGGGCGTGCCGATCCATGAGATCACGGCCTGTGTCCTCGACCGGCCGCGGCATGCCGGGCTGATCGACGAGCTGCGGTCGGCGGGTGTCGCGATCAAGCTGATCTCGGACGGCGACATTGCGGGCATCATCCATGCGGTGAACACCGAGGACACCGGCATCGATATCTACCTCGGCTCGGGCGGTGCGCCCGAAGGCGTGCTGGCGGCAGCGGCGCTGCGCTGCATCGGCGGCCAGATGCAGGGCCGGCTGATCCTCGATACCGACGACAAGCGGGCGCGGGCGCTCAAGATGGGCGTCACCGAGCCGAGCAAGAAATACCGCACCGAAGAGCTGGCGTCGGGCGACGTGCTGTTCGCGGCCACCGGGGTCACCGATGGCAGCCTGCTCACCGGCGTCCGCTACGGCAAGAACTCGGTGCGGACCAACACGGTGGTGATGCGCTCGTGGAGCCAGACAGTGCGCTGGATCACGGCGGAGCATCGGCGGGGGTAGGTCCCGCGCTGCAAACGAAAAAGGGCCGCCCACCGGGCGGCCCTTTCGTTGTGTCTGTGCGATCAGGCCTGCTGGATGGCCGAGACCAGCCAGTCGCTGCCGTTGCGGCGGACGAAGGTCCAGACTTCCGTCGTCTCTGTCACCCGCTCGTCGCCCTCGACGATCTCGCCGGTGGCGCGGTTGCGCGTGACGTCGCGAGACTCGTAGCGGAGCGCCACGGTGGCGTACTCGGCGCCCGCTTCGCGCCAGGCTTCGGCCACATCGCCTTCGAGCAGGTTCACGTCGAGCACCTCGTTGCGCACGCCCTTCGAGGCGTTCTCGCCGAGTTCTTCGGCGAGGTAGCCCATGACCTCGGGCGTCGAGATCTCGCGCAGCGCGGCATAGTCCTCGCGGCTGTAGGCGTCCTGCAGGGCGACGAGGCGCTGCTGGAAGCTGCCGAGGTCGGCGTCGGTAATCCCGACTTCGTCACGCTTGCCGGCGCGGGCCGAAGCGGCCGAGCGGGGACCGGTGTTGCGCGCCGGGCCGGCATTGCCGCCGTAGCTCGCGGCGTTCGGTGCCTCGTAGCGGCTGGTGCTCGCCCCGGCCATGGCCGGCTGCTGCTGCCGGCGGCGCATGAACCAGCCGATGACGAGAGCAACGATGACCAGTTGGAACAGCAGGGCCAGCATGCCGCCGAAGCCGCCGAAGCCGTAGCCGAACATCATGCCGAACAGGCCGGTAAACAGGAAACCGCCGAGCAGCGCGCCGCCGAAGCCGCCAAACAGGCTCGGGCGAGCGGTGGCCGCTGCGCCGGCGGTGGTGGCGTTACGCGTGGTGCTGCTGTCGGTCATGGTGCGCTGTACGCCGGTGGTGGCGTTCGGCGAGGCCTGGGTGGCGGGCACCGACATTTCGGTGCGCGCACCGCGGCTGCCGAAGCTGCCGCCGCGCCGTGCCTCGGCCGTATCGACCGCGACGACCGAAAAGACCATCAGCAAGGATGCAAAGAGGGCAGTCAGGCGAAAGCCCTTCGAAGCGAACATTTTAGTCCCCGTGTTTTCCATGGCCGCAGATATGGGGAGCGATAGGTCACGGCGGTAGGCCTCGGCAACCCCGCATGTCCGATTTTCCCGTCATGGCGGTTAAGTGCGAGCCGCCCGGCCTCGACTATGGCCGATCGAGCGCTTACCTCGGGAGCATGAACCAGCCGCGACCCTACTTCCTCGACGTTTCGAAATCCGTGCTGGGGCGGCCCTGGGCCGACCGGCTGGATTTCAACACCCAGCGGATCGCCACGGCCATCGGGCAGCGGACCGGGCTGTCTGACATCCTGGCGCGGATCGTCGCGTCACGCGGGGTGGATGTCGATGGCGCCGAGGCGTTCCTGCAGCCGACGGTGCGGGCGCTGATGCCCGACCCGTCGACACTCGCCGACATGGACGCGCTGGCCGAGCGGCTGGCCAAGGCCATCGTCGACAAGGAACCAGTGGCCCTGTTCGGCGACTACGATGTGGACGGGGCCTGCTCATGCGCGCTGATGGTGCGCTATCTCAGGCATTTCGGGCTCAACCCGCAGGTGCACATCCCCGACCGGATATTCGAGGGCTACGGCCCCAATACCAACGCCATCGATAGGCTGGCCGATGCCGGGGCAACGCTCCTCGTCACGCTCGACTGCGGCACGACCAGTGACGGTCCGATCCTGCACGCACGGGAGCGCGGGCTCGATGTGCTGGTGATCGACCATCACCTCTCCGACCACGACCTGCCGCAGGCCAATGCGCTGGTGAACCCCAATCGGCCCGATGACATTTCCGGGCTCGGCTATCTCTGCGCCGCGGGTGTTACCTTTATGGTGCTGGTGGCGGTCAACCGCGTGCTGCGGCAGCGCGGCATGGCCGGCCCCGACCTGATGAAGCTGATCGACCTCGTGGCGCTGGCGACGGTTTGCGACGTGGTGCCGCTCAAGGGGCTGAACCGGGCCTTCGTGGCGCGCGGCCTCGAGGTGGCGCGGACTGGCGCCAACCTCGGGATCGGGGCGCTAGCGATGGCGGCGCGGCTCAACGGGCCTCTCAACCCCTACCATTTCGGCTTCATCATCGGCCCGCGGATCAATGCCGGCGGCCGTATCGGCGATGCGGCGCTGGGGATGCGACTGCTGTCGCTGGAGGACGAAGGCGAGGCGATGGCGATTGCCGCGCAGCTCAACGAACTGAACTCCGAACGGCAGCGCATCGAGATCGAGGCGGTGGAAGAAGCAACGCGGGCGGCCGAGGCGGAGATCGGCGGCGGCGAAGGACCGTCGGTGCTGGTGCTCGCGTCTGCGGACTGGCACCCGGGTGTCGCCGGATTGATTGCTGCGCGGCTGCGTGAACGGTTCGAGCGGCCCGCCTTCGCCATCGCCCTTGGGCCGGATGGTGGCGGCACCGGGTCAGGGCGGTCCATGGCCGGTGTCGATCTCGGCGGGGCAGTGATCGAGGCGGTTGAACTGGGGCTGATCGCGCGCGGCGGTGGGCACGCCATGGCGGCGGGCGTCACGCTGAAGCCGGGGCAACTCGGGCCGTTCCGGGCGCGCATGAACGAGGTGCTGTCGGGCAGCGTCGGCAAGGCGCGGGCCACCACGGCGCTTGCGATCGATGCAGCGCTGACGGCGCGTGGTGCGACCACGGACCTAGTGCACCAGATCGAGCGTGCCGGGCCTTACGGCTCGGGCAATCCCCAGCCGGTATTTGCGTTTCCGGCGCACCGGGCGAAGTTCGCCGAAGTGGTGGGCGGCGGCGGACACGTGCGCTTCACGCTCGCGTCCGAGGACGGGGCGCGGCTCAAGGGCATCGCGTTCCGGGCTGCAACTACCGCGTTGGGTGACGCGTTGCTGTCGGGGGGTGGCGATACGCCTTCGCATATCGCCGGCACGCTCAGCCTCGACCACTATCAGGGGCGAGAGGAAGTGCAGGTGCGGGTGCAGGATGCGGCGCCGCTGCCCAGACTCTGACGTCCCGCCGCGATGGCTACTTGCATATCGTCCGGCGGAGACTAAATTACGGTTTCAGTTTGAAGATTGCCGCTCCACATGAGGCGGCACGGGTTACGAGACGGTGCCGAGGCAGCGGTCCGTCAGGTGGATACAGTAGCGTCATGGATCAGTTAGCGCTTGAACCTCGGGGCACGCGTCCGTCTCCCTTCACCCATGTCCTCTCGGTTGTGGCGGCCTATTTCGGCAAGCGCCTGATCGGGCGCCCGAAAAAGGGAGCGGTGACTGTCACGTATCCCAACGGTCGGAGCGCCACCTATGGTGATCCGGCCACCGGCGAGCACGCGAAGCTGCAACTCAAGAACTTCTCGGTGCTGCCCAAGACGTTGCAGCGTGGCACGGTAGGGTTCGCCCAGTCCTATATCGATGGCGATGTCGAGATCGACGACCTGACAACGCTGTTCCGCTATTTCGTGCAGAACCGGGATGTGCTGGACAGCGGCGAAAACTCGTGGTTCGGGCGGGCCGCCCAGGACATCGCCTACCACATGAGCCGCACCAACTCGAAGGAAGGTGCCAAGAAGAACATTTCCGAGCACTACGACCTGGGCAACGACTTCTACGTCGAGTGGCTCGACCGTTCGATGACCTATTCCTCCGCCTACTATACCTCGGACGACCAGACGCTCGAATCCGCGCAGTATGCCAAGTACCGCCGGGTCGCCGAGATGGCCGGGGTCAAGGGCGGCGAAACGGTGCTGGAGATCGGCTGTGGCTGGGGCGGTTTCGCCGAGACGGCGGCGCGCGAGTTCAATGCCGTAGTCTATGGCATCACTCTGTCGGTCGAGCAGTTGAAGTTCGCGACGGAACGGCTGAAGCGGCAGGGCCTCGACAGCCTGGCGACCCTGCACCTCGAGGATTATCGCGACACCAAAGGCCAGTTCGACCACGTCGCCTCGATCGAAATGATCGAAGCGGTAGGCGAAGAGCACTGGCCGAGCTATTTCAGAACGGTGGCCGACCGGTTGAAGCCGGGCGGTACCGCCTCGATCCAGGCGATCACCATTTCCGAGCAGGATTTCCTCGATTACCGGGCCCGCCCGGATTTCATCCAGCGCTTTATTTTCCCCGGCGGGATGCTGCTCACCGAGAGGGCGATGCGGGAGCAGGGCGAGAAAGTTGGCCTGACCCTCGAGCAGATCGACACGTTCCGACTGAGTTACGCCAAGACGCTGAAGCTGTGGCGGGAAAAGTTCCTCGATCGCTGGCACGAGATCAAGAAGCTCGGATACACCGAAGAGTTCAAGCGCAAGTGGCTGTATTATCTAGCCTATTGCGAGGCCGGGTTCGCCGAGGGCTCGATCGACGTCGGCATCTACCAGTACCGCAAGCCCGGCGGCGCCTGAAGGCGCCGACCCCTTACGGATTGTCGAATTCCGTGCTGAGGCCGATGCCGCCCACGGGTTCGGTTTCGGCGATGGTTTCGAAGCCGGCGATCAGCGGGCGGCCTTTGGCAATGGCGGCCTGCACGGAGGGCAGCTTGAGCGACGCGGCGTGAGCGTCGCGACTTTCCCACGCTTCGGTCACGTAAATGGCGTCCGGGTGCTTCGGGTCGCGGGCAACGATGTAGCTCAGGCAGCCTGGCATGCTGCCTCCACCGGGCGTGAGGATGGCGACGAGGGCGTCGCGGTCGCCGGGCGTCGCCGTGATGCGTCCGATCAATCCGAACATGGTGCACTCCAAAGCTATAAGGGTGGTCGGGCCGTCGCGTGGCATCTGCCGGCATAGTGCACCAGCCGGCCAGGGCGCGCCATACGGCCGAACGGTCGATGCGCGCCAGAGTTGATCAAAACGCGTCGTGCCCGGGCCTCGCCTTCGGGTCAGTGGCCGTGTGAAGGTAAGGTGCGGGGCGTTCATCCTGGGCTCAGGTGGAATTGGCTAGCGTCCATGGGTTCGGTTTGGGGACCGTCAAGGAATGGCGAAAGCGCTTTATCTGGTGATTCAGAGCCAGAACAACTGGTGGGTCGACTTCGAAGGCACGCCGCACGGCCCGTTCGCCACGCGCGAAGCTGCAGCGCTCGACGCGCGCAATCTCGCCCGCGTCCGGGTTGATGGCAGGGAGGCCGAGGTGCTGGTGCCGGACGGCGAGGGCCGATACTGGGTCATCTGGTCGTCGCGTCATGACCAGAACGAGGGCGGCGGCTTTGTGCCCCGCCGGATCGGCCCCTGAACCTCGGATGCCAGAGACGCAAAGCTGACTTGACTAATCATCTTATCGGCAGATAGGTGACAGCAACTGTCCACTTTTTCTGAGATCCGTCATGTTCAGATCAATCTTCGCTGCCGCGCTTGCCCTGGGCTTCGCGGCCACCTCCGCGCTCGCCGCCGAGTGGACCTATACCGACGGTAGCGGCAACACGATAACGCTCGACCATGTCCCCACCCGCATCGTCATGCACGCCAACACCGCGGCAGGCCTGATTCCTCTCGGCATTCGTCCGGTCGGCATCTATGTCGACACCCCCGTCGCCGAGGACAAGTCGCTGCAGGGGCTCGACCTGACCGGCATCGAGATCGTCGGCGAAGGCTGGGGCGAGATCGACATCGAGAAGGTGGCGGCGCTGAAGCCGGATCTGGTGCTGGCCGAATGGTGGCCGCTCGAGAAGGCGTTCAGCGGGCTCGAAGGCGGCGCCGGTACCACCAGCGAGAAGATCGTGCAGATCGCCCCGGTCACCGGTCCGACGCAGGATGCCTCGATTGTGCAGCTGATCAGCGACTACGAAACGCTGGCCGCCAGCCTCGGGGCCGACCTGTCGGCGCCCGATAGCGCTGCCGACAAGGCGGCGTTCGAGGCGTCGCTCGGGACGTTCAAGGCGGCCGTGGCGGCCAAGCCCAACCTGACCGTATTGCCGGTCTGGGCCGGTACCGATGCGCTCTATGTCGCCGCCACCGCGGGCTCCTCCGAACTGATGGATTTCGCCAGCTGGGGTCTCAAGCTGATCACCCCGGAAGTGGCCGACGATCGCGGCTACTGGGAGACGCTGAGCTGGGAGCAGGCCGACAAGTATCAGCCCGACCTGCTGATCGTCGACAATCGCTCCGACGCCACGATGGAGACCGCCGAGGCACAGCCGATGTGGACGGCCATGAAGGCCGCCGCAGCCGGCCAGGTGGCAGACTGGCCGGCGTTCTGGCTGCGCAACTACAGGGCATATGCTGGCGCGCTCGACGAGCTGACGGCGGCGATCGATGCCGCCGACGAGAACCTGACGAACTGATCGGATGACGGTAGCGGCCGCCGAGCAGCGATCGACCAGGGTGCCGGTGCGAGCCGGCGGCCTGCTGCTGCTCGGCGTGGCGCTGGTGGCGGTGCTGTTCCTTTCGATCACGGTCGGGGCGCGGCCGATTGCGCTGGGCGATGTCCTTGCCGCCATAAGCGCGCCCGATCCGGACAGCACGACGCATCGCATCATCCTCGAGCTCCGCCTGCCGCGCACGCTTGTCGGATTGCTGGTAGGGGCGGCGCTCGGCCTGTCGGGCGCCATCCTGCAGGGCGCGACCCGCAACCCGCTGGCCGATCCTGGCCTGCTTGGCATCCAGTCCGGGGCGACGCTCTGCGTTGTTCTGGGCATCTCGGTGTTCGGCATCACGACATTGTCCGGCTATGTCTGGCTGGCGTTTCTTGGGGCCGGCATCGCGGCGGTGGCGGTCTATCTCATCGCCTCGATGGGTCGGGAAGGGGCCACTCCGGTGAAGCTGGCGCTGGCAGGGGCGGCGGTGACGGCGGCACTCGGCTCGGTGACCAGTGCCATCCTCATCACCTCCGCCGAGACGCTCGACCAGATCCGCTTCTGGCAGGTCGGCGCGCTGACGGGCCGGACCATGGATATCCTCCTGCAAGTGGCGCCGTTCCTGCTCTTTGGCATCGGGCTGGCGCTGACCACCGGCCGCATCCTCGACGGGCTGGCGATGGGCGACGACGTGGCGCGCGGCCTCGGGCAGCGGGTGCAACTGAACCGCGCCTTCGCCGGGCTCGCGGCAGTGATCCTTGCCGGTGCGGCCGTGGCGGCCGCCGGGCCGATCGCATTTGTCGGCCTCACCATCCCGCATGTGGCCCGCGCGATGACTGGTCCGAACTACCGTTGGATCCTGCCTTACTCGATGCTGCTCGGGCCTATCCTGCTACTGGGCGCCGACATCATCGGCCGGGTGATCGTGCCGCCGGGCGAGTTGCAGGTGGGCATCGTCACCGCTGCGATCGGTGCGCCGTTCTTCATCGCCTTCGTCCGCCGCCGCAAGCTGGCCGAGCTATGAACGTCAACGTGCAATTTACCCCGGCGACGACGGTCGCTGTGGCGCGGCACAGGCTGCGGAGCCGCCACCGGCTGGTGTCGGCGGGGCTGGCGCTGCTCGTGCTGGCGCTGGTGGCGGTGGCGCTGACCATCGGCGACTACCCCCTCCCGGTCGCTGAGGTCGTCACCTCGCTGCTCTCGCCGTTCACCGGCGTCACCGATCCGGCCAGCGACTTCATCGTGCTCGGCGTGCGGTTGCCGCGGGCGATCACCGGGCTTCTGGCCGGCGCGGCGCTGGGGCTGTCGGGCGTGATTTTCCAGACCGTGCTGCGCAATCCGCTCGCCAGCCCCGACATCGTCGGCATTACCACCGGCGCCAGTTCGGCGGCAGTGGTTGCGATCATCGTCTTCCACGCCACCGGCCTGACGATAGCGATAAGTGCCACCGGCGGCGCGGTGCTTATCGCGGCGCTGATCTACGCATTGAGCTGGCGCGGCGGGGTGACGCCCTACCGGCTGGTGCTGGTCGGTATCGGCATGGCGGCCATCGCTGCGGCGATCACCTTATACCTGTTCACCCGCGCCCGCATCTTCGAAGTGCAGCAGGCGCTGGCCTGGCTCATCGGCAGCCTCAATGGCGCCAGCTTCGACAATCTCGGCCCGCTGGCGCTGGGCCTGCTGGTGCTCGGCCCGGTCGCGGCGATTCTTT
>CAMDAL010000105.1 GCA_945888565.1 Devosia equisanguinis
TTCGTTGGGCCGGATATGGTTGGCGTGGTGGATCATCCAGTTGGAGAGCCAAAGCGTCTTCTTCGTCAACGCCTCGATCAGCCTGATCCGGTCCCGCGCCTCTACCGATCCGTCCATGCGGCTCCCCTGCGATATTCGGATCAGTCTGCGCTCGCGCGCCCGGCAGTTTCCATCTATCTTGAGCGCTGGCGCGGTCACTTGCGCAGGATTTCACCCAAGGATCGTCATCGCGTGGCAGAAACCGCCAATACAAAGCTGAGCCCGATTGACCGCAAAATCCTCCGCGCCCTGCAGGAGGATGGCCGCATGACGGTGCAGGCCATCGCCGACCGCGTCGGCCTCTCCGCCTCCCCCTGCCTCCGCCGCATCCGCCAGCTCGAAACCAGCGGCATCATCACCGCCTACGCCGCGACTGTGGACCAGAAGGCCGTCGGCCTTCCCGTCTCGGTCTTCATCTCGATCAAGCTCGAACGCCAGCGCGCCGCAGAACTCGACCGCTTCGCCGAAGCCGTCAGCCGCTGGCCCGAAGTGATGGAGTGCTACCTGATGACGGGCCAGTTCGACTACCTGCTGCGCGTCGTCTGCGCCGACCTCGGCGCCTACGAGGAGTTTTTGCGCTCCAAGCTCACCCAGCTCGAAGGCGTCGGCTCCATCGAATCCAGCTTCTCGCTGGCGCAGGTGAAGTACTCGCGCGTGCTGCCGGTTTAGGGGACCGGCAGTCGCGCTGCGCCTCATCGAGTTACCCACCCAGCCGGGTAGGCTCTGGTTATGCGATCTTGCGCGCGCTGCGCTTCTCGGCCACCGCGAGGGTCGCGACCTCATCGACAAACCGACCGAGCAGGGCATTGAAATGCACCGGCTGGTCCCAGAACACGGCATGGCCGGCGTCGGCGAGAACATGGCAGCGGCCGGTCCAGAGATTGCCGTAGTCGAGGCTCGCGACATAGCTCAATCGCGTGAACGGATCGCTGGCGCCATTCACGATGGCGATCGGCACCGTCGCCTTTTCGACCACACGGCGCTGGTCGCAGCCCTGGCCATTCATCATTGACCGGACCACGGTCGAACGCACGCGCCCGTCAGCCCTTCGGATACTGGCAAGCTGTGATGCCGTGCCGCGGCCATCAAAGCAGAGCTGATGGAACCGCTGCGCATCGTGCTCCGAGAAGACTTCCTTGGACGCCAGCAGCAAATCCCAGTTGGTCTGGAACGCCCGCAGCATGCCCAGCGGTCCCGGAGAGAGTGGCGGCGCGCCCACGACCATCAACCCTGTTACCGCCGGATTGCTGCTCAGCAGCTCGATGCCGATATGGCCGCCAAGTGACCAACCCAACACCGCGACCTGCTTGAGGCCGAGCGACTCCAGCACATCGGACACCGTCTCCGCGAACCCCCGGATCGCATAGGCGGCCGCGGGACTGTCGGCGTCGCTGGACTTCCCATGCCCCGGCAGGTCGATGGCAATCAACCGGTTCTTCACGCCAAGAAAGCTTGAAAACTGATGTTCGAACACATCCTTGCTGCTTCCCGAACCATGCAGGAGCAGCACCGGGTAGCCGGTCCCTCCCGTATCCAGGACACTCACATCAGCATGTCGCGTTCGGCAGGTCGTGGTGGATATCGGCATTTTGCGCGAGCGCCTGAGGCAATTGATTGTCCCGTTTGCTAGCAGAAACTTCCAAAGACCCCCTTTTCATCCATGGTGAAACAATCACTAACTAATGCGGGCAATCAGGGCCGCATCGCGGTCGCTGTTCGGTGGAGTGTGCGCATTGATTTCTCAGCTTTGGCTCGACATCCTGATCTCCGCCGTCGGCTTGCTGACCGTAACCTTCTACACCTGGGCGCTCCGGGCCCACTTCTCGTCCAAGACCGTGCCTCGCGGCACCGTGGTGATCTCGCTGACAGTTTCGGCGATCACACTCTGGTATCTCGCCTTGACCTGGTTGCTGGAGCCGCCGTTGCTTGCAACGCTCGCCGGCTTTGTTTTGCAGCTCGCCGGGTTGGGGTTGTTCTGGAGCGCCATCCGCGCCTCGAGGGCCGCTCGCCTGAGGCTGGCCTTCGATCTCGAGAACCCCGACACATTGGTGCGCGAGGGGCCATACCGCTTCGTCAGGCACCCATTCTACACGTCCTACATCATCTTCTGGTCGGCCTGGGCATTGGCGATCTGGTCCGTGTGGGCCCTGCCCCCCCTCATCGCCATCATCACCATCTACGTGATCGCAGCGCGGGATGAGGAGCGGAGGTTCTCGAGAACCGCCATGGCCCAAGCCTACGATGACTACCGCACCACCACGGGCTTCTTCTGGCCGAGGTTGGGCGCAGGCAAATAGCCGGCAGACGCCGACGCAGGCCCTTGCCTACTTCGACTTTGCCGTGAACACCCCATCCCAGCCCGGTATCGGCGGATCGGCCCGCATCTCCGCAATCCGCTCCTCGTAGATATCGTAGAGCTTCGCCACATCCTCCGACCCATGCGCCCGCGCCCGCCCGAGCGCCGCCTCTGCCCGGTCCGGCTCCGCCGCCCGATAGGCCGCGATCAGTTCCGCATGGTCCGTCGCCAGCGCCTGGAATGCCGGTGTCGCCGCCACCGCCTCGTCCCCGACAAGCGTGTGGATCGGCACCGCATCGGCGCGCCCCACCACCCGCACCAGGTCGACCTCGAGAAACGCCAGCCCGCCCGCCGCCTGCCGCGTCGGCTCGGTCACCAGCACCGAAACGCCATACGCCTTGGTCAGCCCCTCGACCCGCGACGCCAGGTTCACCCCGTCGCCGATCGCCGAGTACGAAAACCGCTGCGCCGACCCCAAATTGCCCACGCAGCACGGCGCGGTATTGAGCCCGATGCCGACCTTCAGCGGCTTCTCCCGGCCTTCGTTCAGCGCCTCGAGCGAATGCACCATCTTCAGCGCCGCAAGGCACGCCTTGCGCTCGTGGTCGGCGATATCGAGCGGCGCGTTCCAGAAGCACATGATGGCGTCGCCCATGTACTTGTCGATCGTCCCCTCGGAATCGAGCAGGATATCGGTCATCGGCGTCAGGAAGCCGTTGAGCAGCGCCGTGAGTTCGGTCGGATTCATCTTCTCCGACATCGAGGTAAAGCCGCGGATGTCCGAGAACAGCACCGTCAGTTCGCGCTCCTCGCCCCCCAGCACCAGCGCCTGCGGGTTGGCAGAAAGCCGCTCCACCAGCGTCGGCGACAGGTAGCGCCCGAACGCGCCGCGCACGAACGCCCGCTCCCGGTCGCTCATCAGCAGCAGGATCGGCGTGGTGACGAGAAAGCTCAGCCCCACCGCAAGCCCCGGCAGCAGCGGATCGAGCAGCAGCCGCTGCCCCGCGAAGGCCCACCACGAGGCCGCCACCGCGACCCCGATCAGCACCAGCGCCACGCCCGATGTCACCAGCGCCCCGGTGCGCCCGGCGACGAACAGCAACAGCACCCCGAGCAGCCCCGCCAACGCCAGTTCCGCCCCGGGCGCCCAGTCCGGCCGGGTGATAAACGTCTGGCCGACGATTTGGTCAATTATCTCCGCATGCACCCGCACGCCCGCCACCGAATACCCCATCGGCACCGACACGATATCGCGTAGGCCCACCGCGCTCGTCCCCACCAGCACGATGCGCCCGCCCACTGCCGCCGACAGCGCCGCCATGTCGCCCGACAGCACGTCGATCGCCGGCACCGTCGGCATCGAAGGCAGGCCGGAATAGTAGATCCAGAAATCGCCCATCGGCCCGGTCGGCACGTCGAGCGCCCCGTCCCGCAGCGCCACCATGGCCGGCCGGCCGGTATCGGCCTCGCCGCTCGCGCCAGTCGAGCGCACCACGAAGCTGCCCGCCCCCTGCGCCACCCGCAACGCCTCGAGCCCGAGCGACGGATAGAGGTGGCCCTGCGCGGAAAACACCAGCGGCACCGTGCGCACCACGCCATCCGCCGCAGTCGGAAACGAAAACGACCCGATCCCCAGCGCCGGCCCGGTGATCTCTGGGATATTCCCCACCCCGCCCGAAAAACTCGGGAGGTACGTTTTCGGGTCTGCTCCGCCGAACGCAAACCCGCCCTTGGGCGGCGGCAGCGGCGCATCCGTCTCGTTGCTGATCGCGACGCCCAGCGTCACCGAATTGCGGGCGATGGCCTCGGCGAACACCGTGTCGTTGCTGATCGCTCCGGATGCCGGCAGCGTCACTTCCGCTCCGGCCAGCCGCAGCAGGTCGGCCTGCGCCGCCATCGACGTGCGGTCGGCCTCGGGGAACACGATATCGAACGCCACCGTCGCCGCGCCCGCCTGCCCCAGCCGGTCGACCAGTTGCGCCAGCGTCGTCCGCGGCCACGGCCACTGCCCGAGCGCCGCGATCGACGCCTCGTCGATATCCACCACCGCCACCGGCGCCCCGGCCTCGGCCCGCGGCATCAACCGTTGGTAGCTGTCGAACACGAGATTGCTGAGCCGATCAATCGACGGCCGCTGCACCGCCCCGAAGGTCAGCACCACCAGCAGCGTCGCCAGCCCCGCCACCCAAACCGAAACCGCCCGCCGCCGATCGGCGCGCGAGCGCGTGGCTCTGATCGGGCCTTTCAGCATCGAACTAGATCATTCGGGTATTGTAGGCGGAGGCGTCAGAGTGTCGCCCATGAACACACCGCTCGCCGTGTAATCGGTACCGTCACCGAACCCGAAGTTGCCGATTACGCCGGCCGCAGGTGATGTGCCGTTGTTGACGAATGCGCCCTGGGCGATACCCAAGTAGTCGGGACCCTCGTCTTCATCGTCGTACCCAATGACGCCGCCGAAGCCGGTCTGGCCCGGGAACGAAACGACCTGGCCTCCCACATCCAGACCGCCGGTATGCTCCACGTCGAAATCAGTGATCTCGATGTTGCCCGAACGTGCCGCAAAGTCCCAGCCCATATAGAGGTCGCCGGTTGCGGTGTAGACGTCGCCGCTGTTGTTGACCGTGCCGACGGCGTCACCGCGATATGTCGCGGTGGCATAGTCACCGGCCTTCACATCCAGCTGCTCCGCCGTGGTCAGCGCGCCGTTCACCCAGGTCGAGTCGAACTGCAGATCGCCCTCATTTCCGCCGATAGTGGCCTCGTCCTTCGAAAAACCCCAGAAACCCCAGCGGATGAACTCGCTGCAACTGACACAGTCGAGCTCCTGAGCGAGCATCGTCGGCACGTCCAGCCCCTCAACGTCGGTACCCGGCACAAGATCTGCGACCGCGGTGTCGTCATGGTTCAGCAGGTAGCCATCGACGTCGATGAATTCCTGCTCGCCGGCCTCCTCGCCTTCAGGCACGAAAGTTAGAGTACCTCCGTCGCGACCGCCCTCGTAGACAAGGCAACCACCGAGGGACACGCAAGGCGCGCCGTAGATGGCCAGGGTTGCCTTGATGGCTACGGGCAGGTTGTCCGCGTTGAACCCGAACTGAGTGAAGACCGGATTGGGGCTCCCCCAAACCTCCCCGTCAAAATCAAAATCGAAGGCATTCTGCAGCGCTTCGGCATACGTCCCCTCCGAGTATACCGAGAGCACACCACCGGTGAGACCGCAGGGGTCCTGGTTGTTGAGAATAAACCGACGCAGCTCGTCATACTGCGCCGCAGCCGCCAGCAGCGCGGCCAGCTCTTCCTTGCTCAGCGGCTGGTTGCCCTTGTCCGGCCCCTGGCCCGAGTTGTTATTCGCCACCTCGGAGTTCTTCACATCCCCGTCGCTCGGCCCCTTCGGCGCGCCGCCGGTCGCACCGGCCTTGCCGGCCAGCGCCGCCTGGATCTGGCTGCCCCAGCCGGGCGGCGTCTTCAGCACGTCGAACGCGCCGTTTTCGCCGAGCGCCAGCGAGTAGCCGGCGGCATAGAGCCGGCCGAGCAGCTGCTGCCCCTGTTCGAGCGTCACCTCGTTGCCGAACAGCATGTCGATATGCGGCGGTGTCCCCTCGGGCGGATCGAGCACGATATCCACCATCGCGCCACGGATACCCATCGTGCCGACCGGCGTGTTGATAGTCACCCCGCCCTCGGTCTTCGAGGTCTGTCCGCCGATGAAGCGCAGCACGCCCTTGGTGAAGCTCGCCGTCACCTGCGCCGTACCCGCATTGGGGTCGTAGACGAAGCTGTCGATCACGAGGTTCGAGTTCGGCCCCACCATGAACGTCGTGCCATCGGCCAGCAGCACCTGCACCAGGCCTGTGCCGCCAGTCTCGATGCGCTGGTTGAACACCACGCTGTCACCCAGCGAAATGGTCCTGACGTTCGATCCGACCGTGCCGGTGGCATCCGGGTTCACCGCGGCGGTAACGCCGACACTGGTTTCGGCCAGCGCGGGAGCGCCGAGCAGCAGGGCAAGCACCGCGATCGTGGAAAAGAGCCTCATGGTCAGAACCTCTTGCTCACGCCGACACTGACGGCGGTATTGTCATAGTTGGAGAGGTCGTAGTTGGAGTCCGAGATCGAGTAGGTGACGCTCGAATTGAGCGTGAAGCTGTCGCCCACCGGCACGATCAGTCCGGCCGAGAGATAGCCGGTGTTCTTCACCTCGGCGTCCGTCGGCGAGATCACCGGGTCGTTGGCGTCGGCGACATCGCGCTCGAGGCCGGCCGAACCGGTCAGCGCCCAGTCCTCGTTGCCGCCGGTCGGCGAGCCGATGCTGATGATGACCCCACCCGATGCCCCCACCTTCCAGCCCGAGAGATAGTCCACCGCGGCAATCGTCCGGGTGGTTTCGAGCAGCGTGAACAGCGCCACATCAGGCGTCAGGATGTAGTCTATACGGGCGCCCGCGCCGTAACGCTGCCCGCTCCGGTCCGACGATGTGGGTCGAAGGTCGCTGTCGTAGAATTCCTCGTGCCGCGCCTCGGCGCTGAGCGTCAGCCGGGTGCGCGCATCGAGCGTGGTGATCAGGTCGGCACCCACGCCCGCCGAGGCGATATAGGGGTCGCCCGAGAGGATCGCCGCGCTGAAGTCGCCGTGCAGCGCCAGCCGGGCATTGTCGATGCCGATGGCGGCGAGGTTGTAGTTCGGCCCGAAACTGAGGTCGATCACCCCGGTGTTGAGCTGGTCTTCCTCGCGGTAGATCGCGCCATAGGCCGCGACGTCGATGTCGAACCGGTCGCCCTGGCCGGCGAGATCGATCGAGTTGCGGAAGCGGGCGGTGACATAGCCATTGGTATCCGCCACGCCAAGCGCCCCCGGATCGAGCTCGAACTCGAGGCCGCCAATATCGATGAACGGCGAATCCGGCCCGGCATTGGCGTTGGTCTGGTACCTGAGCCCGATGCCCACCTCACCAAACGACTGGCTGCCCGCCTCGCGCGACGCGATCTGCCCCATATAGGCGCCGATCTGGTTTCGCACGTCGTCGGGCACCAGCGGCTGTTCCATCACCGTGGTGAAATAGGATTTCGCCGTGCTCCAGGAGCCCAGGCGATAGTACAGCACGCCCAGTTCGAACTGCAGCCGCGGCAGGCCCGGCGCGAACACGAGCATGCGCTCGAGCGTTGAGATCGCCGCTTCGAGGTCGCCCACCTGCTCGGACAGCGCCGCATATTCGAAGGCCAGGTCAAGGTTGGATGGGTCGGCGAGCATCCGCTGGAACAGCTGCTGCCGGCGCGCCTCCGCACCGGCGCGGTCCGCTGTTCCACTGCCGACCACGTTCTGCCGCGATGTCGCGTCGACATTCTGCGCGTGTGCCGCCGGCACCAAGGCCAGCGTCAGCGCCACACCTACCCAAAGACGCGCGTGCACCCGCAGCATTCCCCAAGCCCACCTGCTGTTCGTCTGTCAAACCAGACGCGAATTACTTCAGATTTTTAGTATAAACGCAGTCAACCACAAGCTGCGAACCCTCACCTGACTCGGCCGCCCGTGTCAAACCCCCATTAACGGTTTGTTTCGTCGCGGTTCTTTTGCGCAACATGGCTCGTTCAGACGAGACGCATGCTGCCCGTCTGGTCGCGAGCGATGTAGCTCTGGATCTGCCGCACGATCTGCGCCGCGTGTTCGCCACCCAGCCGGTCGCTGAGGTCCGCATCCCCCGCTTCTATCGCCGTCACCAGCAGTTCGTGCTCCTCGACATATTGCCGCGGCAGCCGGTCGTCGAAGCTGGAATAGTAGAGCCGGAGGATACGCCGGCCTTCGTCGAGCAGCCGGGTGAACAACTGGGTGAAATACGGGTTGCCGCCTGCTTCAGCGATGGCGACATGAAAGTCGCGGTTCGACGCGATCATCGCCAGCGCGTCCTGCCGCTCCACCGCCTCGGCAAAGGCCGCCTGCCAGGCCCGGATGGAGATCAGCTGCTCCGGCCGGCGGTTGATGGCGGCAAGCCGCGTCGTCACCCGGTACATCAGGCTCAGCGCCTCGAAATACACCGGCAGCCGTACGAAATCGATCGTCGCCACAATGGTGTTGCGGTTGGGCAGCGTGGTCACCAGCCCCTCGGCGGCCAGCCGCACCAATGCCTCGCGAATCGGCGTGCGCGACATGTCGAACTGTGCCGACAGGCTCACTTCGTCGAGCGGGCTGCCCGGATCGAGTTCGAGCTCCAGGATCGCCTTGCGCAAGGTCTCATACACCTTCTGCGCGCCAGACCCGCGCACGCGCGGCGCTTCTGCAGTGTCGTCTGAAGATGTGTCGCGAAATGTGGCCATGTGGGAGTTCTAGCGCAGGCTCCCAGCCGGCGCCACCGCTCCATTTGACCGGAATGCAGCCGCACAATCGCCATGTCGACAATTTGCGTGCAGAATGATAGGCACGCGCCAATCCCAAATTTTGAAAAGGACATCGACAAGTGTGGCAAGGTGTAATTCCGGCGGTCACCACCAAGTTCACCGAGGACGGGGCGCTTGATTTCAAGGAGATGGAGCGCTGCTACGGCCTGCAGGTCGATGCCGGCGTCGATGGCCTGATCGCCTGCGGTTCGCTGGGCGAAGGCCCGATGCTGAGCCATGACGAGCGCCTCGATGTGCTCAAGGCCATCCAGCAGGCGACGAAGGGCAAGCCCGCCATCCTCACCATCGCCGAGGCCGCCACCTACCAGTCGTGCAAGCTGGCCGAGCGGGCCGCCAAGGCCGGTGCCTCCGGGCTGATGGTGGTGCCGTCGATGGTCTACCACACCAACCGCGACGAAACGCTGACCGCGCTCCGCGCCGTCGCCGACGCCGCCGACCTGCCGGTGATGATCTACTCCAACCGCATCGGCTACCGGGTCGATGTCACCAACGACATGCTGCTCGAACTCAGCGAAGACAAGCGCTTCGTCGCCGTCAAGGAAAGCTCCGACGACATCCGTCGCACCACCGAGGCCGTGCATCTGCTGAAGGGCAAGATGGCCGTGTTCACCGGCGTCGACAACTATGCCTTCGAGGCGCTGGCCGTCGGTGCCGTCGGCTGGATCGCCGGCCTCGTCACCGCCTTCCCGAAGGAGACGGTGGCCATCTACCAGTTGATGATGGCGAAGCGCTATGACGAGGCGCTCGCGATCTACCAGTGGTTCCGCCCGCTGCTCGACCTCGATGTCTCGACCTACCTGGTGCAGAACATCAAGCTCGCCGAAGCCTTGGAAATCGGCACCAACGAACGCGTCCGCCTGCCCCGCAAGCCGCTTTCGGGCGAATTGCGCGCCAAGGTTGAGGCGACCGTGCGCCATGCCATCGCCACCCGGCCGGCGCTGCCTGCGCTCGGCTGAGTCCTCGACGGCTCCAACACGGCGCTATCCCGGCTGGACTGGGATAGCGCGTTGCCAGAACCCTTGAACTCGGCACGCTCGTCAGCTCAGCGTCCCGAAATCCTGCGCCATGCGCCATTCCCGGTAGCGCCGCCGTCCATCCTCGAGGTGCCGCCGCATGGCGAGCCGCGCATCGTCGGGCTTGCGGTCGGCGATAGCCGCGAGGATGCGCAGGTGCTCCGTCTCGATATGGCCGAGGAACTCCGCCTTGCTCGCCTCATCGACGAAGCTCGCGCCCAGCGTCCGCCGCGGGATCAGCCGCTCCCCCATCTCGTCGACGAACAGCCGGAAGCGGTTGTTGCTGGTGGCGTCGGCGATCGCTCGGTGGAACGCGCGATCCGATTCCGTCGCCAGCGAGCGCTCCTGCATCGACCGCCGGAACTGGCTCAGCGCCTGCTCCATGCGCAACAGGTGCACCTCGGTGCGGCGCTCTGCCGCCAGCCCGACCGCCTCCACCTCCACCGACACCCGGAACTCCATGAAGTCGAGCACGTCGCCGATTTCCTGCGGCGCCGCCATGAACATCGGCACCGCGCCCGTCTCGCGCGGCTTCGCCACGTAGACGCCGCTGCCGCGCAGCGAGCGCAGCCGCCCCTCGGCTTTCAGGCTGGCGATCGCCTCGCGCACCACGGTGCGGCTCACCGAGAACTGCTCGCACAACTGGTCTGCCGGCGGCAGCTTGTCGCCGGGCTTCAACCCGGCGGCTTCCATCAGGCGCAGCAGATCAAGCTTGACCCGGTCGGTCAGGTGCACAGTGGCAGACATTTGTGGCCTACGCGTACAATATCACTGGCTATCAATGCGATTTCCGGCGGGAACTCCAGCGAAATTCGCCGCCGAGCTTGTTGCGGCCCGCAATCTGTCATACTCCTTTGAAGAAGTCGTAGAACAATCGAGGGGAACGCCATGTATGTCGGTACGCAGCTGGGGGGAGACCAGTTTTCCAAGGTCGGAGACCGCTACCTCAAGCAGCTCGCGCAGTTGGGGCTGAAGCATGTCTGCATCGACCCCGAAGGGGATCCCTGGCAGTGGGATCGCGACATCCTCATGCGCCATTCAGAACGCGTTCAGAGACAGGGCTTAATCTTGGACATGGTGCAGCTGCCGCTGCCTTCTTCCGGCATCGAGCGCAACCACCAGGCGCCCGGCATCGTGCTCGGCAAGCCCGGCGAGCGCGACCGCGAGATCGACGGCATCTGCCGCATCATCGAGGCGCTGAGCGAAGCCGGCATCGGCGCCGCCAAGTACAATTTCAACGTGCTGGGCATCCCCCGCACCACCTCCGACATCGGCCGCGGTGGGGCCGTGCTCTCCACCTGGCGCGCCGACAAGGCGACCGATAGCGACACCCTCACCATCGCCGGCAAGGTCAGTGCCGACGACTTCTGGGAGCGCATCACCTACTTCCTTGAGCGCGTCGTGCCCGTCGCCACGGCGGCAAAAGTCCGCCTCGCCTGCCACCCGCACGACCCCATGACACCCCCGGGCGACCGCGGTTTCGAGAAGCGCGTGCTGGGCGATGCCGAAGGGCTGATGAAGTTCGTGCAGATCGCCGAGAGCCCCTATCACGGCCTCAACTTCTGCCAGGGCACGGTGGCCGAAAGCCTTGAAAATCCACGCGAGGAGATCGGCGAGATCATCCGCTGGTTTGGCCAGCGCAAGAAGCTCTTCAACGTCCACTTCCGCAACATCAAGGGCGGCCGCTACTCCTTCACCGAGGAGTTCCCGGATTGCGGCGACATGGACATGCCGGCGGCGCTGAAGCTCTACAAGGAGGTCGGCT
>CAMDAL010000106.1 GCA_945888565.1 Devosia equisanguinis
CGCCAGCGCAGCGATGCCGTCGCTGCTGGCGACAAGGTGTGCAACCGTCGCATCGTCGCCCAGCCGGGCGACCGCGCCGTCGAGCTCGGCAAGGATCGCGTCGCCGCCGCTATAGACATCGAGCAGCGTGCCGGCGATCGCGCCCTTGCTCGACTCGCCGAAGACGATGGTGCCGTCCTTGTCGGTGATGAGCGAGGTATCGTAGGTGTCGGAAATTCGTGCCGTTGCCCCCCAGGTCGAGTCGAACCAGGCCGGATTGGGCGTGATGTAGGTGTTGATATAGGCCTCGGTCCACGTCGCCTCGTCAGCGGTGGATTCCCCCAACCCGAGCACGACCGACTCGATCGCCGCCCTGATGGCCTTCTGCCCGCGATCGGCATCGATGGCGTTCATCTCCTCGCTCATCATGTGCATGACGAGGAACACCAGGGCGCAGACGCCCGCGTAAACCACGGCGGTGGGGATGGCGACCCAAACGGCAAAGCTGCGCAGCGGGCTGCCCGCCAGAGCCTGCAAGCCCCGTCGAATGCTGCGGCCGGCACCGCGCTCGGCCGGGCCAGCTATATGATCGGTGGCTTCAGGCAATGACTGCACCGGTGCGGAAAGGCATGGCGGACGCTACGGAACGCGGCTTAACGCAGGCTTAAATCCAGCTTGCAAGCATCGGGCGAGGCCGCTGGAAACAAAGGGTGGTTAACGCTGTCATCTCGCTCTGGCGCGTGGTGCGACATTGGCAGCCGGCGCTAACCCGCGGTTAAACAGCACGACCTACGGTCTACCAACGCAACCGAGGTCCGGGAGACGACGATGATCGCTGCGCAAACGATCGCCGAGGCTGGCCCCGAAACCGAGCGCCTCGAGAAACTCGAGCAGTACGACATACTGGATACGCCCAACGAAGAGTCGTTCGACCGGGTGGCCCGGCTGATCAGCCAGATCTTCGGCGTCGAGATCGGCATCGTCTCGATGATCGATGGTCACCGCCAGTGGTACAAGGCGATCCAGGGGATGATCGCCCGTGAAACCAGCCTGTCCGAAACCTTCTGTCGGTACACCATGCAGGGCGACAAGCCCATGATCGTACCGGACGCTACCCAGGATCCGCGCTTCGCCGACAACCCGATGGTTACCGGCGAGCCGGGCGTGCGATTCTATGCCGGGGTGCCGCTGCGCACCCGCGACGGCTTCAACCTTGGAACGCTGTGCGCCATCGACACCAAGCCGCGGGAGTTCGGCAGCAAGGACATTGCCATCCTCGAAGACCTGGCGCGCGTCGTCATCCACGATCTCGAACTGTCGCAGCAGGCTGCCGTGGATACGCTGACCGGGGCGCTGTCACGCGCCGCCTTCAAGGCCGAGGCGCGTCGGCACCTCGCGCTGGCCAGCCGATCCGGCGAGGATGCGGCCCTCATCTGCTTCGACCTCGATCACTTCAAGTCGATCAACGACACGCAGGGCCATCCGGCGGGCGACAAGGTGCTGGCTGCCGTCGGCGAAGTGTGCCGCGAACACCTGCGTGGCTCCGACTTCATCGGCCGGCTCGGCGGCGAGGAATTCGCCATCCTGCTGCCCAAGACCGATATTGACGGCGGCGTTCAGGTGGCGGGCAAGCTGCGCGAGGCCATTGCTGCGCTGAGCACGGAGTTCGAATTCGGCATCTCGGCCAGTTTCGGCGTCGCCGGACGCGGCGGCAAGTTCGACCAGATCGACGCGTTGCTGGAACGTGCCGACCAGGCGATGTACGCAGCCAAGCGCAACGGCCGCAACCAGGTGGTCAGCGAAGCGGGTGCCACTGCCGCTCCTGCCGCACCGCGACGGCGCGTGCTGAAGGCTGGCAAGATCCGCAACCTCAACGGCCGCACGAGTCTCGATTGCACCGTCCGCTCGATCGGCGACGACGGAGCCACCCTCAGCGTCTCCTCGCCCCTCGGCATCCCGGACGACTTCGTCCTCGCCATCCCAGGCGACCACTTCGAATCCCCCTGCCACGTCACCGGCCGCTCCGAACACGCCGTAGAAGTGCGCTTCAACCGTCAGTAGGGCGTGTTGCCGGCGGCTACTCCGCCGGCTCGACCGCAGTCTTGCGCATCGGGTTGTTGGGGTGCGTCGTCCAGTTGGCGTAGTTCGGCTCGACCACCTTCTTGGTCCGCTCATCGAGCATGCCGGGCTCGAGCTGGATCATGGTGATGCAGTCTTCCACCGGGCAGACGTTGACGCACAGGTTGCAGCCGACGCACTCGTCGTCCATCACCTCGAAGTGCCGCACGCCATCCTTCTGCTTGGTGATCGCCTGGTGCGAGGTGTCCTCGCAGGCGATGTGGCAGCGGCCGCACTTGATGCACTTGTCCTGGTCGATCTTCGCCTTGGTGATGTAGTTGAGGTTGAGATACTGCCAGTCGGTGACGTTGCGCACCGCACGGCCGCTGAAGTCGTCGAGGGTGGCGTAGCCCTTTTCGTCCATCCAGTTGGACAGCCCCGAGATCATCTCCTCGACGATCTTGAAGCCGTAGACCATCGCGGCGGTGCAGACCTGCACGTTGCCAGCCCCGAGCGCCATGAACTCGGCCGCATCGCGCCAGGTGGTGACGCCGCCGATGCCGGAGATCGGCAGGCCGTAGGTCTCGGGGTCGCGGGCGATCTCGGCGACCATGTGGAGCGCGATGGGCTTCGCCGCCGGGCCGCAATAGCCGCCATGGGTGCCCTTGCCATCGATGGTGGGCATCGGCGCCATCAGGTCGAGATCGACATTGGTGATCGAGTTGATGGTGTTGATGAGGCTGACCGCATCGGTGCCGCCGTTCTTGGCCGCCCGCGCCGGGCGGCGCACATCGGTGACGTTGGGCGTCAGCTTGGTGATCACCGGCATGCGCGAGTACTGCTTGCACCAGCGCACGACCATCTCGACATATTCCGGCACCTGACCGACGGCCGCGCCCATGCCGCGCTCGCTCATGCCGTGCGGGCAGCCGAAGTTCAGCTCGATGCCGTCGGCTTCGGTCTCTTCGACCAGCGGCAGGATGGCTTTCCAGGCATCCTCCTCGCAGGGGACCATGATGGAAACGACGACCGCACGATCAGGCCAGTTCTTCTTGACCTGCTTGATCTCCTGCAGGTTGAGCTGCAGCGAGCGGTCGGTGATCAGCTCGATGTTGTTGAAGCCCATCAGGCGGCGGTCGCCCGACCAGATCGCGCCATAGCGCGGGCCGTTGACGTTGACCACCGGCGGGCCTTCCTCGCCGAGGGTCTTCCAGACCACGCCGCCCCAGCCCGCCTTGAAGGCGCGCTCGACATTGTAGGCCTTGTCGGTCGGCGGCGCCGAAGCCAGCCAGAACGGGTTGGGCGACTTGATGCCAACGAAGTTGTTGCGGATGTCAGCCATGGCGTTCTTCCTCAGCCCATCAGGTAGCGGTTGATGCTTTCGGCGGCGTCGCGGCCCTCTGCCACGGCCGTGACCGTGAGATCGTCGCCGCCGGTGGCGCAGTCGCCGCCGGCCCAGACGTCGGGCAGCGAGGTGCGGCCTTCTGCATCGACCTCGATCTTGCCGCCGGCCAGCATCACGCCTTCGCCGTCGGAGGCCAGGGTCTGGCCGATGGCCTTCATCACCTGGTCGCACTCGATCAGCACGGTCTCGCCGGTGCCGACGAGCTTGCCGTCAGCCATGGTGGTGTATTCGAGCTCGATGCCGGCGAGCTTGCCGTTCTCGACCACGACGCGCTTCGGCGCCATCCAGTGGCGAATGGTGACGCCCTTCGAGGCCGCCAGGTCCTGCTCGAACTCCGAGGCGTTCATCGCCTCCTTGCCGCGGCGGTAGACCATGGTGACCTGCTCGGCGCCCAGCAGCTTCGATTGCACCGCGGCATCGATGGCGGTCATGCCGCCACCGATCACCACGACGCGGCGGCCGACCGGCAGTGCGGAGACGTCGGAAGACTGGCGCAGCTCGGCAATGAAATCGACGGCATTGACCACCCCCTCGGCGGTCTCGCCTTCGGCGCGCAGCGCATTGACGCCGCGCAGGCCCATGCCGAGGAACACCGCATCATATGTCTCGCGCAGTTCGGCCAGGGTGAAATCCTGCCCCAGCACCTTGCCGGTCTGGATGTCGATGCCGCCGATGGCGGTGACATAGTCGACCTCGGCCTGAGCGAAGCCGTCCGGGGTCTTGTAGCTGGCGATGCCGTATTCGTTGAGGCCCCCGGCCTTGGGGCGGGCATCGAACATCACGACGGAATGGCCATGCATCGACAGCCGATGCGCTGCGGCAAGGCCCGCCGGTCCGGCGCCAACGATGGCCACCGTCTTCCCGGTCTCTGCCCCGCGCGCGAAGAACTGCCGGCCCTCGGACATGGCCACATCGGTGGCGTAGCGCTGCAGCTGACCGATCTTCACCGGCTTGCCTTCGGCTTCCTCGCGGACGCAGGCTTCCTCGCACAACTGCTCGGTCGGGCAGACGCGGGCGCACATGCCGCCGAGGATGTTCTGCTCGAAGATCGTCTCCGCCGCGCCCAGCGCGTTGCCCGTCGAGATCTCGCGGATGAACAGGGGGATGTCGATGGATGTGGGACACGCCGTCTGGCACGGCGCATCGAAGCAGAAGTAGCAGCGGTCGGCTTCGACGAACGCCTCGTGCCGGTCGAGTGCCGGATGGAGGTCGGAGAAATTGCGCGCGTAATCGGTCGCGCTCAGTCGCCCCGCCGCGATCCCGTCCTTGAGCATTCCCTCGCCCATTCGCGTCCCTCTCCCTTGGAACCATTCCAGACTATGGGAGACGCTAAACCCGCTCGAATTTTTTATCAACTGGTCAAAATTGGCATTTCACCGCCACATTTGGAGTCCGTTCATACCCGCCGGGTGGAGCATGGCATGCTAAAAAGCAGAAAAATCGCCGCAGCAGCAGGGAGGCCGCTGATCGGTCAAAAGCCATTGATTCAAAACAACAAAATGTCTCTCTTGCAGGACATTCCTACCGTTGCATCCGCGCAACAGCATTCCCGTAAACAGCCGTGTTCAGTTTCGGTTCATATTCTCGCCACAGGTCCAAAGCCTTTTGCACCCCGTCGTAAACGTGCGTGAGAAGTGAAGTTTGATTAAGAAAAGCGTTTTGGTCGCCGCCCTGGCGTTGGGTCTGTTCGCAGTCATCCCCGTCGCCAGTGCAGCCGGCCAGTGCGGTGGAGCCTCGTGGTATGGTCCTGGGTTCCACGGCAAGAAGACGGCATCCGGTCAGAAGTTCAACGAGAACGCCATGACTGCCGCCCACAAGACCCTGCCCTTTGGTACGGTGGTGAAGGTCACCGACCAGCGGACGGGCAAGTTCATCAAGGTAACGATCACCGACCGTGGTCCGTTCCACAAGGGTCGGGTCATCGACCTCAGCAAGGCCGCTGCGGCCAAGCTCGGCACCAAGAATTCCGGCGTCGGCAAGGTCTGCCTCGATCGCGTGTAAACCGCGCGGCGCAAAGTTCAGGGGCCGCTCCACCCGAAGGAGCGGCCCCTTTCGATTTCCGGAGTCAGCCGTCGTTGGCGGCATTCAGTTCCGGAGGGGTCAGTCCGTCGCCTTCGGGATCGAGCGGTGTAACTGGCGGCTCATCCCGCGACGCCCCGGTCACTGCGTCTATGGCGATCGCCATCTGCCCGAAATCCAGGTCGGCGACGCGAACGACGCCCTGCTGGCTTGCCGCCTGCGCCAGGGCGTTGGCGATGATTTCGATGCGCGGCTCAGTTGCCATCGATCCTGATCCCCTGTTCGTCCACCCTGATCTCGAGGCTTGGCTGCTGGTTCTGCTGGTAGACGATGTATCCAACAAGGCCCACCGCCAGCACGGCGAGCACCGCGACGGCGAAATAGAGCGAGTTTCTGGTCATTGTGCCGGGTTCCATGAGTTGCGAAGGGCAACGCACGAACCAGCAGAAAGTTCAAAGCGCGGTATGGCCCGGCGCCGCCAAACGCTGAACGGCCTCTACAAAAGCGGCAATCCCGTCTTCCAGACTGCCCGAGTTGTCGATTGAGACGGCCTCGACGCCCGCTGGAATCGGCGCGCCTTCGCGCTGGAGACGGGCCGCAATGTCACCGGCGGTTTCGCGGCCACGGCCGGCGAGGCGCTGCGCCCGCACTTCCGGCGTCGCCGTCACCAGCAGGACCACGCAGCGCGGGTATTTTTCGAGCGCCCGTTCAATGACCTTGCGTGAGGTGTTGACTACGACGACACGGCCTTCGGCCATCGCCGCCTCGATGGCGGCGGGGACGCCGTAGCAAAGGCCGTGCGCCTCCCAGTCGAGGGCAAAGGCACCGCGCAGTTTCTCGAGGTTGAAGCCGTTTCGATCGAGGGTGTCATGGTCCTCGAGTTCGGCCATGGCCTCGCGCGTCACCACCCGGCGGGGGAAGACAAAGCGGTCATCACCGGCCAACGCCGCCTTTGCTGCGCCCAGCAGCGTATCCTTGCCGGCGCCCGATGGCCCGACGACGAGGGCGAGGGCACCTTGGCGCATCAGCTGACCCGATTGCCCTGGCGCCACACGCCGCGCACCACCGGCACGTCGCCAGCCCTGCGCCGCACCCGCACCAGGTCGGCCCGCTTACCGACGGCGATTTCGCCACGGTCGGCGAGGTGGGCCGCGGCGGCGGGCCGGCGCGTCACCATCGACACCGCCTCCGGCAGCGTGATGTTGTCGGCCTGCTCAGGCAGCAGGAAGGCCGCATAGAGCATGGCGAACGGCACGTAGTCGGAGCTGATTACGTCCAGCACCCCGGCGCGCGCCAGTTCGATGGCCGAGATGTTGCCGTTGTGCGATTTGCCCCGCACAACATTCGGCCCGCCCATCAGCACGGCGAGTCCGGCGGCGTGGCAGGCCTTCGCCGCATCCATGGTGGTGGGGAACTCGGCGATCGACATGCCGTCGCTGACCGCCTCATCGACATGGGCCACAGTGGCATCGTCGTGGCTGGCGAAAGCGAGGCCGAGTTCGCGGCCACGGGCGAGGATGCGCTGCCGGTTGGCGTCGGCATAGCGGTCGCGGTCAGCGGTGCGGTCGGCGACATAGGCTGCCATCTCGGCATCCGAGAAGCGCATCTTCTTCTGGTAGTATTCGATGTAGTGCTCGAGCGTCACATACTGCCGGGCGCCGGGCGTGTGGTCCATCAGCGAGGCGAGCCCGACGATCGGGTTGCCGGCATTGGCCTCGAAGTGATCGGCGACGTCGGGCGTCGCCAGTTCGCAGCGCAGGTGGATGTGGTGGTCGGCGCGGAGCCGGTCGTCGGCATCGGCATGTGCCACTGCCTCGACCATCAGCCGCACGTCATCGGTGATATCGCCGGTTTCGGGATCCGAGCCGATGCGCACCGCGTCGAACACTGTGGTGATGCCGGCGCCCGCCACCTGCGCGTCATGCGCCTGCAGCGCCGCCACCGCATTCCAGGTGACGCCCTGGCGCGGGCGGTAGTGGTGCTCGAAATGGTCGGTGTGCAGCTCGACGAGGCCGGGGATCAGGAACTCGCCACCGAGGTCCTCGCCATGGCTCACGCTGCCGGTGTCGATGGCGGCGATCACGCCGTCACGCACCAGCACGGAGCCGGTGATCACTTCGTCGGCGAGCACGATGGTGGCGTTGGTGAAGGCAAGCTCGGTCATTGTCCGCTTCCCGTAAGGATGAAATCGGCGCCGCGAGTGAAGGGCGCGCCAGGGGTGGGCTCGTGGTAGAGCGACAGCCGGTCGACCAGGGTGTCGGCTTCCGCCAGATCGCCGAAATGCAATCGCAGCGCGGCCTCGAAACGGTCCCCATCAGCGTCGGAGAGGCGGTCGGTCAGCGTCATGTGGAACTGGAACTGCTCCAACACATAGGGGTAGCCGTACTGGTCCAGCAGTTCGAGCTGCCGCGCCGACAGGTGGCCTCCGGCGTTGCGCTTCGCCTTGTCCGCCGGGCTGACCTCCGCACGGAAAGGCTCGAATGACTCAACCACTCCCGCGGCAAAGTCGGTAAGGTCCTGCGGCTGCTCGGCCGGTACGAGGGCGAGAAAGCCGGCAAGGCGGGCAAGCTTCAGTTGCCCGATCGCCACTGGCGCGGTGCGTGCGGCAAAGGCAGCGAGGGCGGCCGCGAGCTCCGCTTCCGACCGGCCGGGTGCCAACTGCATCGGCGACTTGATGGTCGCGTGGAAAGCATAGCGCCGCGCCGACGCGGATTTTTCAATAATCTCGGCACGGCTGATGCCGCCGATGTCATCGGCGTATTCGGCGCCGGTTGCCGCATCGCGCCCCAGCCATTGCGCCGCCCGCAGCCAGAGCGGGGAGGTCGCGTCGGGCGCGAAATAGATGGCAACGCGGTAGGACATGGCGGCTCGGGGCTGGGGCTCGAAGGCGTGTTGCAGTGGCACCTTCGACGGGAAGGCGCTCCCTAGCCGCGTTCGATGTCAGTTTTTTGAAGCGCGCGCAACTTGTCCAAGGTCGTGCACAGGACCGATCAGATCACCCGCGCCACGCAGACATCGTCGGTGCGCGCGGCGCCGTCGAGCACCCCGTCGGCCACCAGCGATTCACCGCCGCCCAGTTCGCCGATGATGGCGAAGAAGCCGCGGGTACCTTCGTTCTTGAGCTGCCACTTGATGCGCGTCCCCGGCGGCAGCGGCTCGAGTCCCTGGTTGATCAGCACCAGGTCGTTGGCCGTCGAGGCGACCTTGCAGGCGAGGCTGGCGCCGCCGAAGTGCATGGTCTGCAGCGAGGGCTGCGCGTCGACCTCAGGGGGAGAGTAGCTGACCGTCGCATCCCTGTCCGAACCCGAACCGGTCCGGCGCGGCAGCGACTCGACGCCGATGCCGTCCGTCGTCGGCACCAGGCTGCTATTGCCACCCGGCGTGATGATTTCGACCGAGCCGGCCAAGGCCATGGGTGTCAGCAACAGGGTCATCAGCACTGCGCCGGCAAGCTGGCGGATACGGATCATGTGTTCTGTGTTCCTGGTCGGAAGCTGGCCCGGGCGTCCACTCCGGCCTTTGCGTTCAATATGTTGGTGTTGTCCTCGTGCGGCAACTACCCCGCACCGCTTGAACCCAGCCTGAGGTGGCCGTTTAGCTGCCGTTCAGGCTAGGATATAGGGCGCAAGCCGGCAGAACCGAGGGGGTGTGGCGAGGCGACGCAATCGTGATCACTTCGAAAGTGTGACAGTTGCGACACGACCTTGCTTGCGCCGCTCTGCGTCAGCGGCCATGTTCGCGGACAATGAGGGACTCGATGGATCGCGACCAGCTGCAGCGCTATTTCGACAAGGCCGTGGCGGCGGCGCAGCCTGACCGCGCCGTCGCGCATCACCTGCCGCAGCGGCCGAAGGGCCGCACCATCGTGGTGGGCGCCGGCAAGGCTTCGGCGCAGATGGCGCGGGCGTTCGAGCAGAGCTGGGATGCGCCGATCGACGACAGCCTCGTCGTCACTCGCTACGGTTACGGCGCGGCCTGCGAGCGGATCGAGATCGTCGAGGCGGCGCATCCGGTGCCAGATATGGCGGGCTACCTGGCGGCCCGGCGCATGCTCGAAAAGCTGAGCGGGTTGCGGCATGATGATCTGGTCGTGGCGCTGATTTCCGGCGGCGGCTCGGCGCTCCTGCCCCAACCGGCACCGGGGCTGAGCTTCGAGGACGAGCAGGCGGTGAACCAGATCCTGCTCGCTTCAGGCGCGCCGATCTCGGTGATGAACCTGATCCGCAACCAGCTCAGCGCCATCAAGGGCGGGCGCCTCGCCGCCATGGCCTCGCCGGCGCGGGTCGCGACGCTCATCGTCTCCGACATTCCCGGCGATGACCCGGCCCTCGTCGCCTCGGGGCCTACCGTGCCGATGGCGCTGACGCGCGTCGATGCGCGCAAGGCGGTCGAGCTCTACAGCCTCGACCTGCCGCCGGCCGCGACCGAACTCCTCGATTCGGATCTCAATCCGCCCCCCACGCCCGACGATGCGCGGTTCGCCCACAACACCGTCAGCATCATCGCCTCGGCGGCGCTGTCGCTCGAGGCGGCCGCCATCGCGGCGAAGGCCGACGGGCTGACGCCACACATCCTTTCCGACGCCATCGAAGGCGAGGCACGCGACGTAGCCCTGGTGCATGCGGCGATGGCGCGCGAAATCGCGGTGCGCAACCGGCCGTTCACGAAGCCCACGCTGATGTTGTCGGGCGGCGAAACCACCGTCACCCTCCGCGGCGACGGCAAGGGTGGCCGCAACAGCGAGTTCCTGCTGTCGTTCGCGCTTGCCATCGAGGGCGTGGCGGGCATCACGGCGCTCGCCGCCGATACCGACGGCATCGACGGCATAGGCGACAATGCCGGGGCTTTTGCCGACGGCACCACCGCGGCGCGCCTGCGCGCCAAGGGCCTCGACCCGCGCGCCATGCTCGCCAACAACGACGCCTACACCGCCTTCGCCGCCATTGGTGACCTGTTCTCCCCCGGCCCCACCGGCACCAACGTCAACGACTTCCGGGCGATCATCGTCCGCTAGGCGGCTTCCCCCTTCGTCCCCCTTCCCTTCTCCCACCGCTTCCCCATAGATACGCGCCCAAAGGGAGGGCCCGTTTCATGGCCAAGCAGAAGATTGCCGTCATCGGCATCGGCAAGATCGCGCAGGACCAGCATCTGCCGGTCATCGACAAGAGCCCAGATTTCGAGCTCGCCGCAGTGGTATCGACCCGTGGTGTCGGCCATCGCGACGTGCCGGTATTCCGCACCCCGGCCGAGCTCTACAAGGCCATGCCCGAGGTGAAGCTGGTGTCGATCTGCACCCCGCCCGGCGTCCGCCACGCCTATGTCCGGGAGGCCATCGATGCCGGCAAGGACGTGCTGCTCGAAAAGCCGCCAACGCCGACCATCACCGAGTTCGAGGACCTCGTCGCCTATGGCGAGAAAAAGGGCCGCGTCCTCTACCAGACCTGGCACAGCCGCTATAACGCCGCCGTGGACGCCGCCAAGCTCATCCTCAAGGACGAGGGCGTCGAGACCCTGCGCATCGATTGGCGCGAGAGCGTGCGCAAGTGGCACCCCGGCCAGGATTGGGTGTGGGAGCCCGGTGGCTTCGGCGTCTGCGACCCCGGCATCAACGCCATGTCGATCTTCACAAAGATCATGCCGTTCCCGGTATTCGTCGAAAGCGCCAAGCTTAAGTTTCCGGCCAACCGCCAGACGCCGGTCGACACCGAGATCGTCTTCAAGTCGGCCCAGAAGCACAAGCCGACCATGAGCGCCGGGTTCAACTGGCTCGAGGAGTCCGGCGAGATCTGGACCATCGCGATCACCACCCGCAGCGGCACCGAGTTGCGGCTCGAGCGGGGTGGCACCGTGCTCAAGGTCAACGGCATCGAGACCGTCGCCAACCCCTCCGAGGAATACGAGGCGATCTACGAGCGCTTCGCCAAGCTGCTCAAGAAGGGCAAATCCGAGATGGACGGCTCGCCGCTCCGCCTGATCGGCGACGCCTTCCTGCTCGGCGCGCGCGAGAACGTCG
>CAMDAL010000107.1 GCA_945888565.1 Devosia equisanguinis
AGGACCGCCAACCCTTCGTCCCAACCCACTCGGAGATCAAAACATCAGCCCACACCGCGATGAAAAAGGCGCAGCGCGAACCCGCGCTCGCGGCTCACCCGGCCAGTATCGGAGATAGCCCCGCGTCAGTGTGAATAGGACGGGTTAGCCGTGAGAGGGCGTTGAGCGAGTTGCGCCGCGACCTGTCAAGCCTCGCCGAACTGGCCACGCCGATCCCCCCCGCCAAACGGGCGGTGATTGCTGCTGCTCCGGGTGGCAAATCGGCGCTCTCGGCAGGCAAGGCGATCGCCGGATTGTTCCAGGGATTGGCCGGTGACCGGCCGATCGATTCGGACATGATCACACATTCCAGCCAGGAAGTGCTGGCGGACGTCAGCGCCATTGGCGGCGAGCGGTGGCTCGATACAGTGCGCGAGCACCACGAGGGCACGTTCCAGCACTGCCTCCTGGTGGCTGGCGTTGCCGCGACCTACGCGACCAGAAATGGACTCAATCCCTACATCGCTGCCTCTCTCGTTAACGCTGCGCTGCTGCATGACGTGGGCAAGGCGTCGATTCCCCAGCAGATTCTCGACAAGCCGGGGAAGCTGACCGAGAGCGAATTCGCCGTCATCAAGCGGCATCCACGCCTGGGCTACGACTACCTGAAGTCTCACGCAGAACTGCCCGAGGCCGTTCTCGACGCAGTCCTGCATCACCACGAAGCACTCGATGGCAGTGGCTACCCTGATGGTCTCACCGCCGATCGGATCGCGCCGCTCACGCGCATCCTGACCGTCTGCGACGTCTTTGCTGCCAACGTGGAGCAGCGCTCCTACAAGTCGGCGCAGCCCGCCTCATCGGCGGTGATGGCGCTGGTCGACATGGCATTGCGCAGCCGCGTCGACTACGAGGCCGTCCGCCGCCTCGCCTCGGCGTTCGACGTGCCGCTTCCCGGCACCTTAGAAGAACTCGCAGCGTCCCTGTCCCAACCGATCCGCGCGCGGGCCGGCTAGGGCCACTGTACCGCCGGCGGCATGGATGAGAGGATCGCCTCGACATTTCCGCCGGTCTTCAGCCCGAAGGTCGTGCCGCGGTCGTAGAGCAGGTTGAACTCGACATAGCGGCCGCGGCGAACCAGTTGCTCGTCGCGGTCCGCCTCAGTCCACGGTGTCTTGAAGTTGCGGCGGACGAGGCGGGGATAGACATCGAGGAAGGCGCGGCCGACATCCTGGGTGAAGGCGAAGTCGGCTTCCCAGTCGTCGGTCGAGTGCCGGTCGTAGAAGATGCCGCCGATGCCGCGCGGCTCATTGCGGTGGGCCAGCCAGAAATACTCGTCGCACCACTTCTTGTACGCGGCGTAGTCGACCCCCGGATGCGCGTCGCAGGCGGCCTTGTAGGCAGCGTGGAAGTCGAGCGAGTCGGGATCGACCTGCACGCGCCGCCGATCCAGCACCGGCGTCAGGTCGCCGCCGCCCCCGAACCAGTATTTCCCCGTGACGATCATCCGCGTGTTCATGTGCGCGGCCGGAACGTTGGGATTCCAGGGGTGGATGATCACCGACACCCCTGCACTCCAGAACTCGGCGCCGGCCTCGGTATGCGGCATCTGCCGGGCGAATTCCTCGGTGAACTGCCCGTGCACGACCGAGATGTGCACGCCGGCCTTTTCGAACACCCGGCCGTGCAGCATCCCCATCTCGCCGCCGCCGCCATCCTCGCGCGACCAGGGCTTCAGATCGAAGCGACCCGCCGGACGATCGGCATGCGGCCCCGTTGCGTCGGCCTCGATCGCTTCGAGGCGGGCCACGAGGTCGTCGCGCACCTGCCTGAACCACAGGGCGGCGCGCTCCTTCTTTGAATCAATGTCGGCGGGCAAGGTCATGTCAGCGCTTCGAAATGGCCAGTCTGGCGGAGTGCCTCCCCTAGCACGAGGCTGGCCGCCACCGCCACGTTGAGCGAGCGCATGGCTTGTCGCATGGGGATGCGAACCCGCAGGTCGGCCGCGTCGGTTACCGCATCGGGTACTCCGGCGCTCTCTCGTCCCATCAGCAGGATGTCGCCGGGCGTGTAGCCCGCATCGTAGCTCGAGCTGGCCGCCCTGGTGGTCAAGAGCACGAGGCGCCGGCCCGATTCCAGCTGCCAGTCGCGAAACTGGTCCCAGCTCGCATGCTCGGTGAACTCGGCATGCTCGAGGTAGTCCAGGGCGCTGCGCCTGATCGCTTTTGCCGAGAAAGCGAAGCCGGCCGGGTGGATGATGTGGACATGCACGCCGAGGCAGGCGCCGAGCCGAAGCATGGTGCCGGTATTCTGCGCGATGTCGGGCTGGTAGAGGGCGAGGGCGATGCTGATTTTTAGTGGACTCGAACGGTAGGGTTTGTGGCGGCTTGCCTGTCGTTGCTATAGTGTCGCAGCGGCAGGAAGTCATCTGTGGCGGCGCTGGACAAGCTGTCATGACAGTGCCAAAAGAACGCCCAAATCACGCGCCTTTGAGGGCGGGTTCGGCTATGCTCGCACAGGCGAGCGGGCCAGACGGCACCAAGGCGCTGATCAAGGCACAATAGACGGAAGCTAACCTTGGCGACGCAATCCAATACGGCACATCAGGAAGGCCCAAAATCGGGCCGGCGCGATTTTCTTTACGTCGCGGCAGGCGCGGTTGGCGCGGTTGGCGTCGCAGGGGCAGCCTGGCCGCTTATCAATTCGCTGAACCCGGACGCATCGGTGCTCGCCCTTGCAAGCATCGAGTTCGACATCTCGAGCATCGCCGAAGGCGAGTCGGTCACCATCAAGTGGCGCGGCCTGCCGGTGTTCATCCGTCACCGCACGGCGGCCGAGATCGAGGCGGCCAAGGCCGTTCCGATGAGCGACCTCAAGGACCCCGAGACCGACGAGCAGCGCACCAAGGTCGGCCACGAACAGTGGCTGATCATGATTGCAAACTGCACGCATCTGGGCTGCATCCCGGTGGGTGACGCCGGCGAGTTCGGCGGCTGGTTCTGCCCGTGCCACGGTTCGGACTACGACACTGCCGGTCGTATCCGGAAGGGCCCGGCGCCGACCAATCTGGTGCTGCCGCCTTATGAATTCGTTTCCGATACGCTCGTGCAGATCGGCTAAGGGACACAAAAACTATGGCTCACGAATCCAGCTACGTCCCGGGCAACGCCGTCGAGAAATGGGTCGACCAGCGGCTGCCGGTCATCCGGTTCGCCAAAGAGCACCTGGTGGACTTCCCGACCCCGAAGAACCTCAACTACTTCTGGACCTTCGGCGGGATTCTCGCCTTCATGTTGGTTTCGCAGATCGTAACCGGCATCATCCTCGCCATGCACTATACCCCGCATGTGGCGATGGCATTTGACTCCGTCGAGCACATCCGCCGCGACGTGAACGGCGGCCGCATCCTCCAGGCTGCCCATGCCGTGGGCGCCTCGATGTTTTTCTTCGCGGTTTACATGCACATGGCCCGCAACCTTTTCTACGGCTCTTACAAGGCGCCCCGCGAAATCCTCTGGATCCTCGGCGTGCTGCTGTTCGTGCTGATGGTGACGACGGCGTTCATGGGCTACGTGCTGCCCTGGGGCCAGATGAGCTTCTGGGCCGCGACGGTGATCACCAACATTGTTGCCGCCATCCCGGTCGTCGGCGACCCGATCCTGCAGCTGCTGCGCGGCGGCTTCGCGGTCGACAATGCCACGCTCAATCGCTTCTTCTCGCTGCACTACCTGCTGCCGTTCATCATCGCGGCGGTGGTTGGCCTGCACATCTGGGCGCTGCACATTCCGGGCAACAACAACCCGATCGGCGTCGATGTGAAGTCGACCCGCGACACCGTGCCGTTCCATCCGTACTACACGATGAAGGACCTGTTCGCGATCGTGGTGTTCTGCATCCCCTTCGCCTGGTTCGTGTTCTTCGCACCGGACCTGCTCGGCCATGCCGACAACTACATCATGGCCAACAGCCAGGTGACGCCGGCCCACATCGTGCCCGAATGGTACTTCCTGCCGTTCTACGCGATCCTGCGCGCCATCGACTTCAACATCCTGTTCATCGATAGCAAGCTGGGCGGCGTGATCTTCTTCGCCGGTTCGCTGCTGGTGCTGTTCTTCGTGCCTTGGCTCGATACCTCCAAGGTGCGCTCGGGCGCGTTCCGGCCGGTCTTTAAGTGGTTCTACTGGCTGTTCATCGTCAACTTCGTGATGCTCGCCTACCTCGGCGCCTCGGCGGCCGACGGCAAGGTGCTCGGCATCGCCGTGGCGGACTTCTCGAAGATCTGCACGGTCTACTACTTCGCATACTTCATCGTCATCCTGCCGCTGCTTGGCCGGTTCGAAGTTCCGCGGCCGCTACCGCCGTCGATCTCTGAGTCCGTGCTCAAGCACGATGCCGCTCCCGCGGCGCAGGCGACACACTGAGCTTCGGGGCTGCTAGCAAAATGAACAAGATCAAGAGCATCCTCGGCGCACTGTGCATCGGCCTGATCGCCGCTGCCACTCCGGCCATCTCGGCCGAGGCTGGTCCGGAGATCAAGAAGGAGCCGTGGTCCTTCGCTGGCCTCTTCGGTACCTATGACCAGAACCAGCTGCAGCGCGGCTTCCAGGTGTTCCGCGAAGTCTGCGCGAGCTGCCACGGCGGGCGGCTGATGGCGTTCCGCAACCTCTCGGAAAAGGGCGGTCCAGGGTTCACCGAGGGCCAGGTTAAGGCGCTCGCTGCCGAGTACAGCATCGCTGACATCTCGGCCGAGGGCGGCACCCGCACCGCCGTGCCGGCAGATCGCTGGCCGTCGCCCTTCGCCAACGACATCGAGGCGGCCGAGGCCAATGGCGGCATCGCGCCGCCGGACCTGTCGGTCATGGCCAAGGCCCGCAACACCAGCCAGCCGTTCCCGTGGTGGCTGCTGAACTACGTCACCCCCTATGCCGAAGGCGGTCCGGACTACATCCATGCGCTGCTGACCGGCTACGAAGACGAGGTGCCGGCGGGCACTGTCAATTCGGACGGTACCCCGTTCGAGTTGCCCGAGGGCAAGTACTACAACCACTACTTCCCGGGCCACGCGATCGGCATGCCGCCGCCGCTGTCGGATGGTCTCGTCACCTACGCCGAAGCCGAGAACGGCACGGCCGTTCCGATGACGGTCGACCAGTATTCGCGCGACTTCGCCGCCTTCGCCATGTGGATGGCCGAGCCGCACCTCGTGGCGCGCAAGGAATCCGGCCTGCAGGTGATGGTGTTCCTGATCGTCTTCGCCGGCATCCTGTACATCGTGAAGCGTCGCTTGTGGTCGAAGGTCGAGCACTGAGGCCAGTTCTCGGCGATCAGCATTTCGAGGGGCCCGCAGGGGCCCCTCTTCATTTGTGGGCGACCGGCCTTGCGTCCGGCCCGCACTCGCAGATAATGTCGCCACGAACCATGGAGGCCGCGCATGTCCATTCTGCGTACCGCACTCACCGCTGTGACGCTGGCGAGGCGCGTGGCGACACATCCCGCGGTGCTGGCTGCCGCGCCGGTGATCTTCAACCCCAAGGTGCAGGCGGCGGCACGCGATGCAACGCTCACCGGCGCCTACAAGGCCGGCCAGCTGGCGCGCAAGATCATGAACAGCACCAAGCGCTGAGGCGCGTACGAACACCGTTCGACGCGACAAGATTCGGGCTTTCGCAGGACGCCGGTAGACCTTAGGGTCACCGGCGTTTTCTCGTTTTCTCGCCCGGCAAGACCCATGCTCGACCTCAAGTCCCTCGTCCGTTCCATCCCCGACTATCCGAAGAAGGGGATCCTGTTTCGCGACATCACGACGCTGATCGAGAATCCCGAGGGGTTCCGCGCCAGCATCGAGCGCATCGCCGACGCCCATCGCGACCTCGGCATCACCCATGTCGCCGGCATCGAGGCGCGTGGCTTCATCTTCGGGGCAGGGGTGGCGATCGCTCTCGGCGTCGGCTTTGTGCCGGTGCGCAAGAAGGGCAAGCTGCCCGGCGAGACCATCGGCCAGAACTACGCGCTCGAGTACGGTGTCGATACCATCGAGATCCATGCCGACGTGCTCAAGCCGGGCGACCGGGTGTTGATGGTCGATGACCTCATCGCCACCGGCGGCACCGCACTCGCTGCCGTTTCGCTGCTCCGCCGCACCGGCGCCGAAGTGAAGCACGCCGGCTTCGTCATCGACCTGTTCGACCTCGGCGGTGCGGAAAAGCTTCGCGACGTTGGCGTCGAGGTGTTCAAGCTCATCGATTTCGAGGGCCACTGAGGCGACTTTTCAATGCACCTCATTGGTTCCGCGCGGTTCGTATCCCGGCGGCGATCGATGCTAGGGTCAGGCTGGGGAGCAGGTTCGCCGGCATGAGCATTCGGGCACTGATCGCGGCGCTGGTCCTGTGGGCGGTCCTGATCTTCGGCGCGCTCGGCGTCATCGCCGCCTACGCGCTGTGGCAGGCCGGCTACTCGGCGCAGCGGGTCGCCAGCGTGCATGAGCGGCTGGTGACCCTCGCCGCCATCGACGGCGCCGCCAACCAGTACGGCGAGAACGTCGCCATGGTGCTGCTGCTCAATCGCAACGGCCTCGACATTCTCGGGCACTCCCGTGTCGCCATGGAGCGCCACTTCGCCCGCCTGTCGCAAGTGACCCGCGAACAGATCGCGGCCCTCGCCGGCGTGGGCGACGTCCAGGGGGCGCTGCCAGAACTCGACAACACCCGCCGGATGACCGAGCTCTACCGCGCCATCGACCGCTCCACCGCGCGCATGCTCATCCAGCTGCGCGAGGGGCGGCAGGATGAGGCGAGGTCTCTGTTCAGCCTCGAGATCGCCTTCCGCCTCAGCAACGAACTGCAACCGCTGATCGACAGCGAGGTGCAGGGGGAGCAGGACGAAGTGCTGGAGCTGGAGACGGCGGCAGAGTTTGCCCAGCAGCAGCTGACACTGCTTGCGGCCGGTGTCGGCGGCGGAGGTCTTGTCGGCATCCTCGTCGTCGGACTGCTGGCCCTGCGGTCGATCCGCCGCATCGAGGGCAATGCTGCCGGCGATGTTTCCATCCGCGACCAGGCGGTGCGCGATTCGGAGCGACGGCTGGGCGCTCTGGAGATGCGGCGGGCGCAGTTCCTCGCCGATATCAGCCACGAGCTGCGCACCCCCGTCACCATCCTGCGCGGCGAGGCCGAGGTGGGGCTGCGCGGGGCGCCCGATGCCACTGATCTGCGCGATACGCTGGAGCGGGTGCATGGGCAGGCGGCTGAACTGGGCGAACTGCTCGAGGACCTCATCGCCTACGCCCGTGCCGATTCCGAGGACCAGGAATTCCGACCGCTCGTGGTGCCGCTGGCCGAGATCGTCGCGGGCGCGGCGGGGGAGGGGGCCAGCCTCGCCGAGCCGCGGGAAGTCACGATCGACACCCAGCTCGACGACGACGGCGCCCTCGTCGAAGGAGACCCGCGCCGCCTGAAGCGCGTGCTGCTGATCGGCATCGACAATGCCATCAAGCACTCGGCGCCCGGCACTGCCGTCACCATCCGCACCCGGCGCGATGGCGGATCTGTGGTGATCGAGACGACGGACGAAGGCCCCGGCCTCATCGACGAGGAAAAGCCGCGCGTGTTCGAGCGTTTCTTCCGCGGCAGCGGAGAGCGCGAGCTGCATAATCGCGGCATCGGCATCGGCCTCGCCATCGCGCGTGAGATCGTCGAGCTGCATCGCGGCCGCATCGACCTCGACAACCGGCCCGAAGGCGGCGCCGTGCTGACCGTTACATTGCCGATGAGGGAGGCCAGATGAGGATCCTGGTGGTGGAGGATGATCGCCGCATCGCCGGCTTCCTGGAGCGCGGCCTGGCGGCCGAGGGGCACCAGGTGGCGGTCGAACTCGATGGCCGCGACGGGCTGGAACGGGCCCGGACCGACGAGTTCGAGCTGATCATCCTCGATCGCATGCTGCCCTACATCGATGGCCTCGAGGTCGCCAAGCTGCTGCGCGAGGAGCGCGGCAAGGCGATGATCCTGATGCTCACGGCGCGCGACTCGCTCGAGGACAAGATCGAGGGGCTGAAGGGCGGCGCCGACGACTACATGACCAAGCCCTTTGCCTTCGAAGAACTGCTGGCCCGGATCGTTGCGCTGCGCCGCCGCCGTGCGGACCTCGACGATGCCGAAGGCGAGCTGCGCGTCGGGCCACTGGCGCTCGACCCCGAGTCGCGGCGCGTCAGCCGCGACGGCCGCCCCATCGCCCTCACCGCCCGCGAGTTCGAGCTGTTGCGCTACCTGATGAGCAATGCCGACAAGGTGGTGAGCCGCGAGCGGCTGCTCAACGGCGTCTGGAGCTACGGCTACGATCCCGGCACCAAGATCGTCGACGTCTACGTGAGGTATCTGCGCGCCAAGATCGACGTTCCGGGCGAGCCGTCGCTCATCGAGACAGTACGTGGCGTCGGCTACATGATGCCGGGTCGGCGGTAGCTCTCTCTCCAAATTCTAACCGTCGGCTCAACGGCGTCTAACTTCAATGCCTTAGCCTTCTTCGTATTGAATGCGGAGGATGCTATGGACGGGTGGCCGCCGGTAAACACCAGGCGTTTCGATGGCGAGAGCGAGCGGTCGTTCCGCTGGCGCGCAACGCGCATCACCGAAATCATCGCGACGTTTCGCACTGGCCGCTACGATGCGACGGTCGGCGAGCAGCTGGAGCAGGAACTGATCGACCTGCAGACCCCGAGCCATCGCGAGTTGCTGCTCAACTGACCCGAACCGTTTGAGCTGCAAGCAGACGCCCGGACCCCACCGGGCGTCTTGTTGTTTCAGCCCCGTGGCGTGCAGGTAAGGACGTTCTTTTCGGCCGTGTAGAGCTGCAGGACATCCCGGCCGGTTTCGTCAAAGCCAAGAATCGCCGTGGTGATGCCGGCCCCGAGAATCAGATTGCCGTCGAGGAAGGTGACGCCGTTACTTGCCATCTCGGCCGTACCGGTGCCCGAAGCGGCGGAGCCGAAATTGGCCGAGGCATAGGCATAGGCGCCAGCGTACACCGTCAGCAGCCCGGCGCGCTTGCCGTCGATATTGGCGCGGCAGCCCCAGTTGCCTTCCACGCCCACCCCGCTCATCGTCTGGGCGGAGGCTGGGGCGGCGATCGAAAGCAGCAGCAGAGTGGCAAGGGCGTGGCGCATGGCGCGGTTCAACTCCGTTCGAACGCTTCGGAAGCAGCCGCAGGTGCTGCGGTTGGGCAGGCGCGGCTGCCCTCGACTCTTGGTGAGCAACTTCCCTAATCCGGGGAGCTTGGTCAACGCCTCCAGCATGCGCAGCCGAAGCGGCATTTTGAAGTCACGCAGCTTGGAAAATCCGATCAGCTCGGACTGGTAGACGGTTTCCCCGCGCTGGTTCACCGCGCTGAGCTGGTTGGTGAGGATGCCCCAGCCGGGCAGGGAGTTGGACGGCCGCTTCGCCGACACCACCAGCGTGTAGCTTACCGTGTCGCCCGGCCGCACCGGTGCCTTGAAGTCCATCCGGTTGACGCCTGCGCCAGGCCCCGACACGCCTGGTTCTTCGCCGAGGCCCTTCAGCCGCAGCTCTTCGGCAGCCAGTGCATCGACCATCTTGCGATGCCCCACCACCACCGTATGCCAGCCCGAGGCGATCAGGCCGCCGAAGTGGCTGTGTTCAGCGCCAGTGTCCCGCAGGTGAAAGTACTGCGGGTCGTAGTCGGCTGCGAACCGCACGATCTCGTCTTCGGTGAAGGTGTGGCTGCCGAGCGGAAACGCCTCGTCGATGGTGATGTCCTCGAACCAGCGGGTCATGGCGTCGCCTCCGCAGCGGCCGGTTCGCGTGTCTCGATCAGGTTGGCCAGCTTCATGCTCATCACCGGCTCGAATTTCTGGTTGCGCATGTCGAGCTCGATGGTCAGCACACCCCATTGCGGGTGGTGGCGCGAGCGGCGCAACTCGATGATCCGTCCTGTGCCGGTGATGGTGTCGTTCTTCATCACCGGCCGCTTCCACTTCAGATCGGAAAAGCCGAGGCCGCCGGCCGACGCGATTCTGGTGAGGAAGGCGTCGGTCAGCAGCCGCAATGTCAGCCCGGCCGTCTGCCAGCCGGAGGCGGCGAGCCCGCCCAGTAGCGAACGCTTCGCGGCTGCTTCGTCGAGGTGGAACGGGAAGGGGTCGAACTCGCGGGCGAACGAGATGATCATCTCCTTCGTCACGGTGATGCTGCCCAGCGCGACTTCCTCGCCGAGCGCGAGGTCCTCGAAATGGCGGCGGTCGGCGGTGATCGGGTTCATGGGTTGACGTTTACGTCAACCTGCCACTGAGCGCAATCGCGGCGCAGACCGGGCGGCGGTATGGTCGCCGCCCGGACAGGTTCAGTGTCGCATCAGGGCTCGAGCTGACCCTGCTTGGGGTCTTCCGCCGCGCTGATGTCGCGTTCGCCGCGGGTCTTCCACAGCGAGAAGATGATGCCGCCGGCCAGGATGCCGACCGTCACCAGCAGCGAGAACAGCGTGTCGATCTTGATGCCGAACGGCACCAGCGCGACCTTGATGCCGATCAGCACCAGCACGATGGCCAGCGAAACCTGCAGGTAGCGGAAGCGGTTCATTGCGGCCGCCAGCGCAAAGTACAGCGCACGCAGGCCGAGAATGGCGAAGATGTTCGAGGTGTAGACGATGAACGTATCCTGCGTCACCGCGAACACTGCCGGCACCGAGTCGACCGCGAAGATAAGGTCGACGGTTTCGACCATGATCAGCGCCACGCCCAGCGGGGTCAGGACACGAACGATCTTGCCTGTCTTGGTGTCCGTCTGTTTGGTGGTGAAGTTGTGTCCGTCGAGGTCCTTCGAGATGCGGAAATGCTTCCTGAGGAACTTCAGGATCGCATTGTTCTCCATGTCCGGCTCTGCGTCCTTGTGCGAGAACATCCTGATGCCGGTGAAGACCAGGAAGGCGCCGAAGAACACGAGGATCCAGCTGAACGAGTAGACCAGCGCGGCGCCCAGACCGATGAAGATGGCGCGGAACACGATCACACCGATGATGCCCCAGAACAGCACGCGGTGCTGGTAGATGCGCGGCACGGCGAGGAAGCCGAAAATGGTCGCGATGACGAACATGTTGTCCATCGCGAGGCTCTGCTCGATGAGATAGCCGGTGAAGAACTCCAGACCGGACTGAGCGCCGCGACTGAACCACACCCAGGTACCGAACAATGCGGCCACGATGACATAGCCGGCGTAGAGCGTCAGGCTCTCCTTGGCCGAAATCTCATGGTCGTTGCGGTTGAGAACACCGAGGTCAAAGGCCAGCAGCCCAACGACGATCGTGATGAAGATCACCCAGAAGTAGATCGGGGTGCCGAGAAAATCGCCTGAAACGGCTGCGAGAAGGGCATCCATGTGCCGGACCTCT
>CAMDAL010000108.1 GCA_945888565.1 Devosia equisanguinis
TGACGAGGACGGGTCGCTGACCCTGTTGCGGCATTCCGTCTTGCCGCTCGAGGCCATCGTGTTGGGCAAGCTGATCGCCCACTGGCTGGTCACCGCGGTGCCGCTGCTGCTGGCGACGCCGATCCTGGCGCTGCTGCTCAACATGTCGATGGACCAGTTGGCCCGCACGGCACTGGCGCTACTGATCGGCACGCCGGCGCTGACCGCCTTCGGGGCACTTGGCGCGGCGGTGACGGTCGGCCTGCGCCGCGGCGGGCTCGTCGCGCCGGTGCTGATCCTGCCGCTCGCCATTCCGGTGATGATTTTCGGGGTCGGGATGATGGACCCGGTGGCCGGGGGCGGCGCGACACTGTTTCTCCTTGCGCTCAGCCTCGTCGTGACGGCCTTCTCACCTTTTCTGGCGGCGCTTGCCTTGCGCGCGGCCGGGGAATAGAGCCGAGATCCATGATCGCAACTGCCACCAAACAGCCCAACTGGTTCAGCCGCCTGGCGCATCCGGGGCACTTTCTGAACTGGACCCGCTTCCTCGTCTGGCCGCTGGCCGTGGCGACGGCGATCAGCTTTGCTGTGGGGCTGTGGTTCGCCTTCCTCAATTCGCCCGAGGACTACCAGATGGGCGACATGGTGCGCGTCATGTACGTGCACGTGCCGAACGCCTGGCTCAGCCAGTTCGTTTATGGCGTGATGTTCGCGGCGGCGCTCGGCTCGCTGGTCTGGCGCCATCCGCTGGCTGACGTGGCCAACAAGGCCGCCGCGCCGCTCGGCGCCGCCTTCACCGCGCTGGCGCTCTATACCGGTGCGCTGTGGGGCCGGCCGACCTGGGGCACGTTCTGGGAGTGGGACGGGCGCATGACCTCGACGCTGGTGCTGCTGCTGATCTACCTCGGCATCATCGCGCTGTGGCGGGCCTTCGACGACCAGATCAAGGCGGGGCGCATCGTTGCCATCGTCACCCTGATCGGCGGCATCAACATCCCGATCATCAAGTTCTCGGTCGACTGGTGGAACACCCTGCACCAGCCGGCGAGCGTCTTTACCGCCGATGGGCCGCGCATGCCGGCCTCGCTGCTGACGCCGCTGCTGGTGATGATGCTGGCCTTCACGCTGCTGGGCATCCTGCTCGGGCTTATCCGCATGCGCACCGAAATCCTGCGCCGCCGGGCCGACAGCATGAGCCGCCAGGCAGCGATCGGAGCCGCGCGATGACCGACCACCAGCTGTTCATCCTCTGGTCCTACGTTGGGGTCGGGATCGTCACCTTCGGCATGATCGCGCTGGTTGCGTGGGATTCGCTGCGGGTGAAGAAGCGCCTCGCCGAACTCGAAAAGGCTGGCATCCGCCGCCGTTCTGCCGGAGCCTCGACGCCGTGAAGCCTCGTTTCCTTCTCGCACTGCTGCCGCTCGTCCTGCTCGTCGGGCTGATCGCCGTGTTCGCCACGCAGATGGGCCGCGATACGTCGCTGGTGCGCTCGGTGCTGATCGACAAGCCGGCGCCGACGTTCACGCTGCCCGCCGTGGCCGGCACCGGGGTCGAGGGCTTCGACACCGCGTCGCTCACCGGCGAAGTGACGGTGGTCAACGTCTTTGCCAGTTGGTGCGTGCCCTGCCGCGACGAGCATCCGCTGCTCGAAGTGCTGAAGGCCGAGTCGGGCGTCCGGCTGTTCGGCATCAACCAGCGCGACCAGGCGGACAACGCGGTGAAGTTCCTCACCGAGCTCGGCAACCCCTACGACCGCATCGGCGGCGACACCGACAACCGCGTCTCGATCGACTGGGGCGTCTATGGCGTGCCGGAGACCTTCGTGGTCAACGCGGCGGGGGTCATCACCTACAAGCATGTGGGGCCGATGACGCCCGAAACGCTGCGCGACGACGTGCTGCCGGCGGTCGAGCGGGCCAAGGCGTCCTGAGGATCGGAACCCGCTGCCCCTGACGATCATTCCTCCTGCAAGCGCCGCACCCGGCGGCCACACAGAGGAGATTGTCCATGCAGACCGCAACCAACCTTCGCTCCATCGCTGAAGGCATGAAGGTGTTCGACCGCGAGCGCCATGAGATCGGCAAGGTCGAGTACGTGCAGTTCGGCGACGACAACCCGGCCACGCCGGAAGTCGAGGCCGCCGCGCCGAACACCCTCGATGACCGGCGGAACACGCTGGTCGGAGCAATCGCCGACGCTTTCGGCGACGACGACCTGCCCGAGGAAATCCGCCAGCGCCTGCTGCTGCAGGGTTTTGTCCGCATTGACGCCAACGGCCTGTTCGCCGCTGATCGCTACGTCACGCCGGAGCAGATCGCGTCGGTGTCGGCTGACGGGCTCATGCTGAACGTCAGCAAGGACGAGCTGGTCAAGCACTGAGGTTGAGACGCCCCCTCCACCAGCCTACGGACCATGCGAAGCATGGTGGAGGGGGCGTCCCCTGCTCAGCTAAGGCTGCGAAGCGCCCGGCGGCGGCATTACTTCCACCGGCTCTTTCGGGTCGATGGCGTATTTGTTGAGCAGCGGCACCTGCAGCATCGAGAACACGACGGTGATCGGCATCACCGCCCAGAGCTTGAAGCCGGCGTAAAACTTGTCGGCTTCTGCCACGTCGGTGATGAACAGGCCCGAGCCGCGCCAGGCGAACTCGTTGAGCACCGCGAGCAGGAAGAAGAATAGGCCCCAGCGGACCGTGAGCTTCTGCCAGCCCTCGGGCTTGAGGTGGTAGACCTCTCCGAACACATATTTCAGCAGCGACTGACCGAACAGCAGCCCGCCCAGCAGCGTCGCGCCGAACAGCGAGTTGACGATTGTCGGCTTGATCTTGATGAAGGTCGAATCCTGCAGCCACAGGGTCAGCGTGCCGAAGATCAGCACCACGGCGAGGGTTACCAGCGGCATCACCGCGACGCGCTTGAACAGCATCCACGATATGGCGAGCGAGATCACCATCGCCACCATGAAGGGGGCGGTGGCGAAGATGATCGGGCTGGCGAACAGCGAGCGCAGCAGCTCCGAGCGCTCCAGCCAGCCTTCGCCGAACGTCGTGCAGATGAAGAACACCAGCAGCGGGCCGATTTCGAGGCCGACGCGGATCAGCTGCGGGCGCAGCTCATCCCAGTTGATCTCGGGTTCCTTGGTCGTATCCGTCATCTGGTATTCCCTGCTATCGCCTGCGCGAAGTCGCGCGCCGCGAACGGCTCGAGGTTGTCGACACCCTCGCCCACACCGATGAAGTGAACGGGCAGGGCAAATTTCCGGGCGATGGCGACTAGAATGCCGCCGCGCGCCGTGCCATCGAGCTTGGTCATCACCAGCCCGGTCACCCCTGCGCGCTTGCCGAAGATTTCGACCTGGCTGAGGGCATTCTGTCCGGTAGTGGCATCGAGCGTCAGCAATGTGGCATGCGGCGCGGTCGGGTCGACCTTCTTGATGACGCGGATGATCTTTTCGAGCTCGCTCATCAACTCGTCGCGGTTCTGCAGCCGCCCGGCGGTGTCGATCAGCAGCACGTCGGCGCCCTCTTCGCGCGCCCGCTCGACGGCCTCGTAGGCGAGGCCCGAGGCATCGGAGCCCGGCGGCTTCCGGATCACGGTCGCGCCGGTGCGATCACCCCAGACCTGCAGCTGCTCGATCGCGGCGGCGCGGAAGGTGTCGCCGGCCGCCAGCATCACGGTCTTGCCCTGAGCGTGGTAGAGGCTCGCGAGCTTGCCGATGGTGGTGGTCTTGCCGGTGCCGTTGACGCCGACCATCAGGATGACGAAAGGCTTCTTGCCCGTATCGAGGGCCAGCGGCTGCGCCACCGGCTCCAGCACCTTGACGATCTCGGCCGAGAGAACTTCCCGGACTTCCTCGCTGGTGATGTCGCGGTCGAAGCGGTCGCGGCGCAGCGCGTCGGTGACGGTGGTCGCCATGTCGACGCCGAAATCGGACTGGATCAGGATGTCTTCGAGCTCGTCGAGCATCCCCTGGTCGAGCTTTTTCTTGGTGAAGACGGCGGCGATCGAGCCGGTCAACTGGTCGGACGAGCGCTTCAGCCCGGAGGCGAGGCGCTGGAACCAGTTCTGCTTTTTCGGCGGTTCGGTCGGGACAGCCGGCACGGGGACAGCCGGTGCGATGTTCGGAACCGGATCGGTTGCCTCGACGACCTCATCCTGCAGCGCCTCGATATAGTCGGGCCGGGTCTCGGGCGGGCCGGCGGGCGGCAGGGGCTCGCCCTCGGCAGGCGCGGCCTCGGGCGTTATCAGCAGCCCGGCCTCGTGCATCGCCGCTTCGAGCGCGATTTCCTGGTCGGGCGGCAGCACCAGCGGCGCGGCGTCCACCACCTCGTCGAGGATGATGTCGGCCTCTAGGTCTTCCGCCACCGTGTGCTCAGGGGCCGGTGCCGGCTTGACCGGTTCACCGCCGCCGAACAGTCGCTGGAAGAAGCCGGGTTTCTTCTGTTCCGCCATCAGGCTGCCGATCTCATCGTTTCGCCGACGAGACTGTCGGCAGTGCACCCGGTGATGCGCACCGGTACGAGTTCGCCAGCGGCGTGACCGGGAACGGCAACGGTGAGGAACTGTTCCTGCCGCCCCATCCCGTCCTTCTCGACCAGCACGTTTTCAACCATGCCGAGGCGCGACTGCGCCAGCTTTTCGATCTGCGCGCTGCCCAGCGCCCTGAGCCGGTTGGCCCGGGCCTTCGCCACGGCCTTGTCCACCTGCGGCATGCGCGCTGCCGGGGTGCCCGGGCGCGGCGAGTAGGGGAAGGCGTGGATGTAAGTGAGGTTCGCCGTCTCGATGAACTCCAGCGAGCTCTCGAACATCTCGTCGGTCTCGGTCGGAAACCCGGCAATGATATCGGCACCGAAGACGATCTCGGGGCGCAAGCTCCGCAGCTTCTCGACCACGGCGAACGCATCCGCGCGCAGGTGGCGGCGCTTCATCCGCTTCAAAATCATGTCGTCGCCCGACTGGAGCGACAAATGCAGATGCGGCATCAGCCGCCGGTCCGATGCCATGGCGTCATAGAACGCTTCGTCGGCCTCGATTGAATCGATCGACGAGATGCGCAGGCGCGGCAGGTCCGGCACGTGGCGGAGGATCTGCTGGGTCAGCTTGCCGAGGGTCGGCTGGCCGGGCAGGTCGGGGCCGTAGGAGGTGATGTCGACGCCGGTCAGGACGATCTCGCGATAGCCGTTGCCGACCAGTTTCTTGATCTGCTCGACCACCGCGCCCATCGGCACCGAGCGGCTCGGACCCCGGCCGAAGGGAATGATGCAGAAGGTGCAGCGATGGTCGCAGCCGTTCTGCACCTGCACGAAGGCGCGGGTCCGCCCGTCCATCCCTTCGATCAGGTGGCCGGCGGTCTCCTTCACCGACATGATGTCGTTGACCTGCACCTTGTCGTTCAGCGGCACGCCGAACGCCATCGGGGCATAGCTCTCGGACTTCAGCTTGTCGGCATTGCCGATGACGAGGTCGACCTCGGACATGTCGCCGAAGGTGCGCGCCTCGGTCTGCGCCGCACAACCGGTGACGATGATCTTGCGCTCGGGGTTGTCGCGCTTCGCCTTGCGGATCGCCTGCTTGGCCTGTCGCACCGCTTCCTGCGTGACCGCGCAGGTGTTGATGATGATGGTGTTGTCGAGCCCGGCCTTTTCGGCCTCGGACTTCATCACCTCGCCCTCATAGGCGTTGAGGCGGCAGCCGAACGTGAGGGTCTCTATGGCCATCTCAGGCCACCTGCTGCTCGGCCGTCCACGCGCCGGTGAACGGGTCGAACGTGCCGGCAAATTCCAGCTCGGCCGGGCCGGTCAGCAGCACATGGTCGTCGGCGCGCCACTCGATCACGAGGTCGCCGCCGGGCAGGGTCACCGTCGCCTTGCGGCCGGTGCGCTTGGTGCGCGCCGCATTGACGAGCGCCGCACAGGCGGCGGTGCCGCAGGCGCGGGTGAGGCCTGCGCCACGCTCCCAGGTGCGCAGCATGATGTGGTCGTCGGCCACAACCTGCGCGATCGAGATATTGGCGCGCTCGGGGAAGATTGGGTGGTTTTCGAGCAGCGGCCCGAAGCGATCGAGGGCGTAGTTCCACACGTCGTCCTCCACCCAGAAGGTGGCGTGCGGGTTGCCCATCGACATCACTGAGGGCGTATGCAGTACCGGCGCATCGATCGGCCCGATCTGCAGCTCGATGCCGGTGGTGTCGTAGAATTCCTCGGCGAGCGGAATGTCCTGCCAGCCGAAGCGCGGCTTGCCCATATCGACCGTGATCTGCCCGTCCTCACGCTCGTCGCCGGTAAGGATGCCGGCCAGCGTCTCGAACACGAAGTGCTTGTTCCCGCTCTCGGCCGAAAGCGCCTGCACCACGCAGCGCATGCCGTTGCCGCAGGCCTGCGCCAGCGAGCCATCGGAGTTGATGATCTCGATATAATGCGCCGTGCCGGGCGTCCGCGGGTCATGGATGGCCATGATCTGGTCGAACTTCGTCGCCGGCGCAGCATTGATCGCCACGGCAGCGGCCGGCGTCACCCGGTCCTTGCGGCCACGCATGTCGGCAACGATGATCTCGTTGCCGAGCCCGTTCATCTTGAGAAATGGGGCGTTGGACATGTTCGGCGCCTGCTGGTTATGCGGCTGTATATGGCGGAACTGACGCCAAATTGCCAGTGCTGGGCCCGCCGCAGGCGGAGTCTGGTCATTCGCGCAGGGGTGGCCGCGCGGAAATGCGTCGGGAAATGTTGACATGTCGGAAATTTCCGACATAATACCCCTATGCAGCCCGAAACACTCTTCTCCGCACTGTCCCATCCGGTCCGCCTCGGCGTGCTGTCGATACTGCTCGACGGCGACCAAACGGCGGGCGGGCTGGCGGAGCACTTCGCCCTCAGCCGTTCGGCGGTGTCGGAGCACCTTGGCGTGCTGCGGCATGCCGAGTTGGTGCAGGAGCGGAAAGCCGGGCGAGAGCGCTTCTACTCGCTCAACGCCGCGGCGTTCGAACAGGTGGGGCAATGGCTTGCCCCCTACGAGGATTACTGGAAGGCGCGGCTTTCGAGGCTGGCGCAGCAACTCGAGGATGAACGATGACCTTGCATTCCGTCACGGTGGACCAGCCGATAGCCGCCAGCGTCGAACGCATCTGGGAGCGGATTTCAACGCCCGAGGGCATCGCCACGTGGTGGCGACCGGGCAATATCGCCCCGGTGCTCGGCCATGAATTCCTGATGCAGATGGGCAAGTGGGGCGACGTGCCGTGCAGGGTGATCGAGGTGGAGCCGCTGCGGCGGCTGGCCTATACGTTCGGCGATTTCGAACTGCACTGGACCATTCTGCCAGCCGAAATCGGCAACGTCCTGCGGCTCGAGCATCGGGGGTTCGACCTCGACAATCCGCAGCACAGGTTCTCCTTCGACACTATGGGTCCGGGCTGGCGAGACGTCGTGCTGCCTGGCCTCGCCGCAGGGTTGCTTCAGGCCGCCTGACCCGGGTCAGGCGGGCGGTGGGTCCGACTTCCCAGATGCGCCAGCAGCGGCGCCAGTTCCAGCGGTGGCACCCGCTCGATCCGCCGGTACTCGCGGCCGTTCTGGTTCCGCTCGAGCATTTTCGCATCGACCATGGCCCGGCGGATGATCGCGTGATCGCCGAAGGCATGCCAGCCCTTGATCAGGGTGCTGATGCCGCGCTCGTCAAAAGTCTCGCCGCGCGGGATGCGCGACCAGAACACCCACTGGCTCAGCGTCTGGTGGGCAAAGCGCGACGGCCAGCTGGTGAGCACACCTGCGTCGTCGAAATAGCGCGCCGTCTTCGTCACCTGCTCGAGGTCCGGTCGTGGACCAGGGTCGGCGGCGGCATGCAGCCGATCGGTGGCTTCGGCATCGGCGCGCAGGTGCTGGTAGTTCTGGAAGCCAGCGGCCTTGGCGATCAGGTTCAGCAGTTCGACATGCGTCGGCACGCCGTCATGCTGGCTGAGGCCTTGGCGCAGGGTTTTGGCGAAAGGCGAAAGATCGTCCACATGCAGTGGAACAGCAGCCCGTGACATGACTCATCCCCATCGTGCCGATCCCCTTAGGGGACGTCGTGGCCGCCGGCTTCCGATCAGGCACGGGATAGAGTGCTGTCTCGAACGACTAGTCGCAGGTTTAGCTCTCCAGATGGAGCGGCGACGCCTGGGTGAACTGCTGACCCGCGGGGAAGGTAAGCCGGCAGCACCTCGTTCCGCAAGCGCAAGCTTGGGAGTCTGATCAAGGTGCGCTATATTCGGCGCAACAAGGAGATTGCCATGGTCATCACCGTGGAAGTTGATCGGGATACCGACCGGCGACTCGATGAGCTTGCCGCTCGCACCGGGAAGAGCAAGGCAGAGCACGCAGCCGAAATTCTCAAGTATGGGATTGAGGACGTCGAGGATTACTACCGTGCTGACGACGTCTGGCAGCGGGTGCAGCGCGGCGAAGAGAAGGTCTACAGCTCAGAAGAGTTGAGGCGAGAACTTGGTCTGGAAGATTGAGTACGCCGATGCTGCGGCTCGCGTGGTCCACAAGCTGGATCGCCAGCAGGCGAAACGCATCCTCGACTACATGGATTATCGGGTAGCGATGGCCGAGAATCCGCGCCAACTGGGAGCGGCGCTGGTAGGGGATCGGTCGGGCCGTTGGCGCTATCGTGTTGGCGACTATCGGGTGATCTGTGAGATCATCGACAAGCGCCTGGTTGTGTTGGTTATCGACGTCGGAAACCGCCGCGACATATACCGCTGACGCCAGTTTCCTTGACTCCGCCCCATTCCTCCTCTATTCCGCCGCTTAATCCATCAGGTGACACACCTGAAGGCCGACCGGGACCCGTTGAGGTATAAAGAGATCCCGGAGGCTCGCACCCCACAGCGCAAGCGCCCTGGGGTGTGTTTGGCGTTTGCCTCGATGGACCCTACATCCCGTGCAAACGGGACATGAGGACGGCGAATGTTTGAATCACTAAGCGACCGGCTTGGGAAAATCTTCGACGGGATTCGCGGGCGCGGGGCGCTCGGCGAGAAGGACGTCGATGAAGCGCTGCGCGAAGTGCGCCGGGCGCTGCTCGAGGCCGACGTCGCGCTCGAAGTGACCAAGGCCTTCGTCGAGCAGGTGCGCGAGCGCGCTGTCGGCGCCGAGGTCACCCGCTCGGTGACGCCGGGCCAGCAGGTCATCAAGATCGTCCACGACGAGCTGGTGAAGGTGCTGGGCGACACCCAGGTGCCGATCGACTTCAACACCACCCCGCCGATGACCATGCTGATGGTCGGCCTGCAGGGCGCCGGCAAGACCACGCATGCCGGCAAGATCGCCAAGCGGATGAAGGAGCGGCAGGGCAAGAAGGTCCTTCTCGCCTCGCTCGATGATCGCCGCCCGGCCGCCAAGGAGCAGCTGCGGGTGCTCGGCGAGCAGATCGGCGTCGATACGCTGTCGATCCAGGACAACGAGAAGCCCGTCGACATCGCCCGCCGTGCCCAGCGCGAGGCGACGCTCGGCGGCTACGACGTCGTCATCCTCGATACCGCCGGCCGGACCCATGTCGACGAAGAGCTGATGGCCGAAACGGCGGCGGTGAAGGCGGCCACCAACCCGCACGAAATCCTGCTCGTCGCCGATGCCCTGACCGGCCAGGACGCCGTGAACCTCGCCCGCTCATTCGACCAGCGGGTCGACATCACCGGCATCGTGCTGACCCGCGTCGACGGCGATGGCCGTGGCGGCGCGGCGCTGTCGATGCGGGCCGTCACCGGCAAACCGATCAAGCTGATCGGTACCGGCGAAAAGATGGACGCGCTCGAGGATTTCCATCCCTCGCGCATTGCCGACCGCATCCTCGGCATGGGCGACATCGTCTCGCTCGTCGAAAAGGCAGCGCAGAACGTCACGGCCGAAGATGCGGCCAAGATGGCGAAGAAGCTGAAGAAGGGCGTCTTCGATCTCGAAGACCTCAAGAACCAGCTGCTGCAGATGAAGAAGATGGGCGGCATGGGTTCGCTCATGAACATGATGCCGGGCATGGGCCAGATGAAGAAGGCCATGGCCAACTCCAACATCGACGAGAAGGTGTTCGACCGGCAGGTCGCCATCATCAACTCGATGACGCCGAAGGAACGCGCCAATCCCGACCTGCTGAACGCCAAGCGCCGCATCCGCATCGCCAACGGCTCGGGCACCAAGGTCGAGGACGTCAACAAGCTGATGAAGCAGCACCGCCAGATGGCGGACATGATGAAGAAGGTGTCGAAGGGCGGCATGGGCGCGCTTTCGGGGATGTTCGGCGGCCAGATGGGCGGCAAGATCCCCGGCATGGGCAACATGCCTTCACCCGAGAACATGGACCCCAAGGAGCTCGAGCAGCTCGCGCGCCGGATGGGCATCGACCCCGCGTCGATCCCGCAGCAGGCCGAAGCGCCCAAGCAGCTCGCTCCGAACAAGCTGCCGACCGATGTCGGCCAGCTCCTCAAATCCGGCTCGGGTCTTCCCGGGCTAGGCGGCGCGGCGCGCTTCCCCGGCCTTCCCGGCCTCGGTGGCGGCTTCGTGCCGAAGAAGAAATAACCAGATCAACCGCATCCAACGACTTCAAAGAACGCAAGAAGGACTGAACCAATGAGCCTGAAGATCCGCCTCGCCCGCGCCGGTACCAAGAAGCGCCCGTACTACCATGTCGTGATTGCCGACGCCCGCTCGCCGCGCGATGGCCGCTTCATCGAGAAGGTCGGCACCTACGATCCGAAGCTCGAGGACAAGTCGCTGCGCGTGAACCTCGTCACCGAGCGCATCCAGCACTGGCTGGGCGTTGGCGCGCTGCCGACCGACCGCGTCGCCCGCTTCGTCGATGCCGCCGGCCTCAAGACCCGTGAGCCGCGCAACAACCCGGAACGCGCCGTGCCGGGCAAGAAGGCCACCGAGCGCGCCGAAGAGCGTGCCAAGCGCATCGCCGACGCAGAGGCCGCCAAGGAAGCTGCGAAGAACGCTCCCAAGGAAGACGCTGCCGAAGCTCCGGCTGCCGAGTAAGCCGTGGCAGGTGGCGACAATAACGGCATGATCCTGATGGGCCGCATCGGTGCGGCCCATGGCATCAAGGGCGAAGTGCGCATCCAGTCCTTCACCGAGGACCCGCTGGCGCTCGTCGACTATGGCCCGCTCGCCACCAGCAAGCCCGGCCTCACGGTCAGGATCCTGTCGGCCCGCACCACGACCAATGTGCTCGTGGCGCGGCTCGCCGGGGTGAACGACCGCACCGCCGCCGAAATGCTCAACGGCGTCGAACTGTTCGTGCCCCGCGCGCTGCTGCCGGAGACGGACGACGAGGACGATTTCTACCACGCCGACC